>JAPOXI010000061.1 GCA_026707185.1 Chloroflexota bacterium | reverse complement strand
CGGTCACTTGAACATCGCGGTGATGGACTCATCATTGTGGACTCGGCGGACCGCTTCCGCGAATAGGGTGGCGGTACCGACCTGCGTAATTGTGCATGCCTTCGAGTCGGAATTCACGGGAACGCTGTCGGTGACGAAGGCTTGCGAAAGCCCCGAGCGCTTGAGAGTGTCCAGGGCCTGGCCTGAAAAGATGCCGTGGGTCGCGCATGCGAAAACCGCCTTCGCGCCCCGTTCCAGCAGGGCGCGCGCGCCCTCCGCGAGCGTACCGCCCGTCGAGATCAGGTCGTCGACGATCACCGCCGTGCGCCCCGCCACGTCGCCGACGACGGAGAGCGTTTGGATTTCGTCGGGCGCCATCCGGTCCTTGAAAATGACGGCGAGCGATGAGTTTTCCAGGCGCTGGCTGAAGTCGTAAGCGCGTGCAACACCGCCGGCGTCGGGCGACACCACCACCAGGTCGTCCGGCGCAACGCGCCGGAGGGATTCTGCAAGCAGCGGCGAGGCCTGAAGGTGATCGACCGGGATGTCGAAGAATCCCTGTACGGCGGGCGCGTGCAGGTCCAGGGTTATGACACGGTTGGCGCCGGCGGCTTCCAGCAGGTTGGCGACCAGCTTGGCGGTAATGGGCTCCCGACCGGTCGATTTTTTCTCCTGGCGGGCGTAGCCGAAATAGGGAATCACGGCCGTGATGCGTCCGGCCGATGCGCGTCGCAGCGCGTCAATCATGATGAGCAACTGCATCAGGTTCTCGTCCACCGGCGCGGAGGTGGACTGGATGACGAATACGTCCGTACCGCGCACGTTCTCGTTTATCTGCACGCGGGCTTCGCCGTCCGGGAACTGTTCGAGTCTGACGGACCCCAGCGGCTGATCGAGGCGCGTGGCGATTCGGTCGGCCAGAGCCCGGTTGCTCGAGCCGGCAAAGACCTTGAGTTCGCCGTCCAGTGTCGTCGCCTTGTGCGGCCTGCGGTGTAGGGGCGCCGACCCCGCACGCGCACTCTCGGGCCCATGATATCCGGCCCTTCCCGACCCGTTGCCGGAATCTGGCGGCGATGCCGCGGATGCGCTCAGGGAAGGGCGCCGAGCGTCAGCCGCGGCGGCGAAAGGCTGCATCGGCCGCCGCAAGCCGCTCCAGGTCGTCGCAGCCGATGGTCTCGTCGAGGTCGGTGATCCGGTATCCGGCCACGAGCTCGCCGTCCTCGATGGCCAGATCGACGAGTTGCGTCAGGTAGCGCTCGCCTGAGCTCGGGCTGGGTTGCACCCGCGGGAGGGCGCGGCGCAGCCAGCTGGCACGGAAGGCCGCCGGTCCTGCGTTGACGGTGCTTAGGGCCAGATCGTCAGGTGAGGCGTCGGCGGCTTCTACGATGCGCTCCACCAAGCCGGCCGCGGCCAGGCGGACCCGGCCAAAGGCGCCCGGGTCCGGTAGGTCGGCCCAGGTAATCGCCGCTACGGCGTTGGCGCTCCGCAGGGCGGCGACAACGCCGCGCACGGTCGCCGCGCGAACCAGCGGGGAGTCGCCGTAGAGCGCGACGACGGTGTCGATTTCACGGGGCACGGCGCTGAGCCCGATCTCGACGGCAAAGGCGGTGCCGCGGCCATCGGGAGGCTGATTGACAGTGACCGCGCCGTCCGTCGCTGAACCAACGTCCATGCCCGGTCGAATGACCACAACCAGAGGTTCCAGGCCGGCGGCAGCCCCGGCTTCCACCACGTGCGCCAGCATGGGGCGCCCGGCCACCTGGTGCATGACCTTGGGAATGTCGGACGCGAAGCGGGTGCCCTTGCCCGCCGCCATGACGATGCCGGCCGCGCCAATCACCTCGGATGCCGGGTCACCGGCGTTCATCGGCTGGGGAGGAAGGGTTCGAACCTTCGATCACGGATCCAAAACCCGTTGCCTTACCACTTGGCCACTCCCCACAGGGTAAGCGTAGGCAGGCGCTGGTGGCCGGTCAAAGCTGACGGCCGGCGCCGTGCGGCGGGGTCATGAAGCGAGTAGTTCGGGTCCACCAGCCGTGCGATTTCACCTGGGCTTCCGCCGTTCTCGCGGCTGCCCTGGTTGGGAAGAGCCCGAAGCAGGTTGGTCCGCTGCCGGCCAGGAGCGCGGGATCCGCTCCGGCGGACTCCAGGGCGCGAAGAACCTCGGCCACTTCTGGCACCAGGCGGATCGCGGCGGGCTGCAAGTCGTTGATCAGCAGTCGCGGCATGAAGTCGCCGTCTCGAATCCCGTCCACCTGCCGCAGGGTGGCGCCGCCGCCCGACCACTCGGCGGGACGCAACTCGGCATAGGCGTCGCGGGCAGATATTTCAGCATCGGGTCGGACAAGCACGACCCAGCATGGCGGCGCCGGAGATATTGGCCGCAGGTCGTCGCCGCGGGCCAGGCCGAGCGCGGTTCCCGGACGAAGAAAGAACGGTACATCCGCGCCCAGCGCCCGCGCGGTCTCGGCGACGGCGGAAGCGTCCGGACTCCACAGCCGTTGAAGGCCCAGCAGAACGGCGGCCGCATCGGTACTGCCGCCGGCGAGCCCGGCCGCGACGGGGATGCGCTTGTCGATTCTGATGTGTACGCCGCCGGTCCCTCCGATGCGCGCCTGCAATTCGTACGCCGCACGGAAGGCAAGGTCTGCGTTGACATCCAGGCCGTGAACCGCGCTTTCGCCCTGAATCGTCGGCGCCGAGGTCAGGTTCACCGTGTCGCCGAATTCGAGCGCCTGGAAGATGGTGACGATGTCGTGATAGCCGTCGTCGCGACGGCCACGAACTTCGAGGCCGAGGTTGATCTTGGCCGGAGCGGCAATCGTGAGCCCGGCCACCGTTAGCGGACGGGCTTGTGGTCGCGGGCGAGTCCGACGACGGCCATGACGGACTCCTCGACACGGCGCATCTGGCGCTGTTCAGCGCCGTCGTCGTGGCCAAAGCCGGCCAGATGCAGCAGGCCGTGCGTGAGCAGGTAGCCGAATTCGCGTTCGATGCGGTGTCCATAGGCGGTGGCCTGCGAGCGCACGCGTTCCAGCGAAATGGCCACGTCGCCCGGATACTGCGGGTCTCCGCTGGGGAAGGCAAGGACATCGGTGGCCCAGGGCTTGCCGGCAAAGGCGGCGTTGAGCCGGGCCATCTCCGCATCGTCGGTTAGTCGCAGCCCCACCACACCGGTCATGTTGGTGTGGTCATGCACGGCGGCCGCAACGTGGTCAATCAGCTGGGCCAGGACGCCGGGCAAGGGGAGACCCTCGTCGACATGAACCTGTAGGCAGTTCGCCCCGTCCGCCGAGGCTGGCGGTTCAGCCCCCGCCGAGGAGTTTGCCAACGAGCGCATTCACGGCGCGCCCGTCGACCGTGCCCTGTTCGCGCAGTCGTGCCATCAGGGGGCGCATGACCTTACCCATATCTCTGCGGGTGGTAGCTCCGACTTCGCCGATAACTTCGCGCGCGATGGCTTCCATGGCGTCGCTGTCGATCTCAGCGGGCTGGTAGGCGCTGATGATGGCGCGTTCGGCGCGTTCGGCATCGGCTTGCGCGGGGCGGTCGCCGTTGACATAAAGTTGAATGGCTTCGTCGCGGCGACGGATGTCGCGCTGAATGACGCGTACGACCAGGGCATCGTCGGTGGATGCGCCGGATTCCTTGGCCTCGTACTTGATCTGGGAGATGAGGGTGCGCAGCACACGGACACGATCGGCATCACCGCCGCGCTGTGCCGCTCGCAGATCCCCGGTGAGGCGGTCAATCAGCGCCATGCGGGGTAAGCGATGCGTCGGCTAAAGGGCGCGGGCCTCGGCTTCGGCCGCCTTCATGGCCGCCCGCCGGGCCTTGCGGCGCTTGGTGGCTTCCTTCTTCTTGCGCAGCACGCTGGGCTTGTCGTACGCCTTGCGGCGCCGGGTCTCCGTGATAATGCCCTCTTGCTGCACTTTCTTGTTGAAGCGGCGAAGGGCCGCATCAAAGCTCTCGTTCGCGCCGATCGTGATATGAACCAATGAACCCCCCAATATTGCACGGGAAACAAGAAACCCGCCGTTCTGGCGGGTGCTGGCGGGTTGGTCAACTGGGCCGCGCAATCTCGGTCGGCGCCTCCTGATGATGACCCGCCACCCCGCGAACTGCGTCAAGTATATGCGGCGCCGAAATACCGGGTCAACAGCGGGTGCCCAGACTCATGGCTGACCTCAACTGGCTGGCGTTGGTCATCGGCGCGCCGCTGGCGCTGCTGTTCACCCTCGGCGTGCGAACGCTGGCCGCCCGGCAGGGCTGGATGGACAGGCCCGGAGCGGCTCGGATTCACGCCGTGCCGGTGCCCCGGCTGGGTGGGGTGGCCATGTATGCGGCGTTCGTCATCACCGTGTTGGTGGTGGCGTGGCCGCTGGATGCACCGACCCTGGGGCTCTTGCTGGGAGCGACGCTGCTGGTCGTCTTCATCGTGGTGGACGACCTGCGCGGGATGCGCGCGAGAGACAAATTCCTGGCCCAGCTGGCCGCCGCGGCGGTGCCGCTGTTGTTCGGCGTTCGTATCGACGCGGTCAGCAATCCGTTCGAGGCGGGCGTCGTGCTGTTACACGTCGCCATTGTGATTCCGTTCACGCTGTTCTGGATCACGGGAATGATGAACGCCATCAACTTCGTGGACGGACTCGATGGGCTGGCAGGTGGTGTCGTCACCATTGCCGCGATTGTGCTGATAGCCCTGTCGCTGCGGTTGGGCCTGCCGGAAACGGCGACCCTGGCTCTGGTGCTGGTGGCCGTGGTCCTCGGTTTTCTGCCGTTCAACGTCTACCGCTCAAGCATCATCATGGGCGACGCCGGCTCGCACTTTCTAGGCTTTGCGCTGGCAGTGATCGCCATCATGGGTCCGGCCAAGCTGGCCACGGCGATCCTCGTGCTGGGCGTGCCGATTCTGGACATCGCCTGGTCCATCGGGCGGCGGTTAGCCAGCGGACGGCGCTTCGCCGAGCGCGACGCCGAGCACTTGCATCATCGACTCTGGACAGCCGGCGTGCCCCAGCCGGCCATTGCGCTGATGTATTACGCGTTGGCGGGCGTACTCGGTGTCATCGCGCTATTGGTCGAACGGCTGGACAAGATCTTCGCGTTTCTCGGCCTGGCGGCGTTTCTGGGAGTGCTCCTGGCGATTCTGAGCCGGGCGCCTCGGCGTCGGGACATCCCGCGGCGCTAGGACGGTCCCCACCTGTAGGAGGTCGCGTCAACCGCCTCTATACTAGGGCCGTGACTGACGGAGGCCCCCAACGTTGAACCCCGAGATTCATCCCGCGTATATGGACTGCCGCGTGACCTGTTCCTGCGGCAACATGTTTGAAACGCGCGCCACCACCTCCTCGATCCACGTGGACGTTTGCTCCAGTTGCCACCCGTTCTACACGGGTCAGCAGCGGCTGGTGGACTCGACCGGCCAGGTGGAGCGGTTCGAGCGGCGCCGGCGCAGGTCCCGCGCCTAACCCGCCGCACCGGCGGCCAGTTGCCGCTGCGGCCCATGACTAAGCGGCACGATTCACATGTCCGCGTCCTCTAACGGCAGCAACGAACTTCGCATCAACTATGGCGGCCAGGCCGTACTTGAGGGCGTGATGATGCGCGGCCGCCGCGCCGCGGCGACGGCGGTGCGGCACCCGGCCGGGCACATCGTGCTCAAGACGGAGGCGCTGGATCCCAACCGGCTCTCGCAGCGGCTGCGCCGCGTGCCGTTCGTGCGCGGGGTCGTGGCGCTCTGGGAAATGCTGGCCATCGGGCTGCGCGCGCTGAACTTCTCAGCCAACGTGCAGCTAGCCGAGGAGGAAGACCAGGACGAGGGCCCCGGCGGCGCCGCCGAAGGGATGATGACGGGCAGCCTGGTGATCGGCCTGGTCGTCGGCATCGCGTTGTTCTTCGTGCTGCCCCTCGTGTTGACGTCCTTCACCGACGGGCTGGTTGAATCCGACTTCGTCAGCAACGTGATCGAAGGCGTCGTGCGGATGGCCGTATTCGTGACGTATATCGCCCTCATCGGCCTGATGCCCGACATCCGGCGGGTGTGGATGTACCACGGCGCCGAGCACAAGACGATCAATACGCTGGAGGCCGGCGAGCAGCTGACCGTGCCAAACGTTCGGCGATTTGGGCTGGCACACCCTCGCTGTGGCACGTCGTTCATTGTGACGCTGGTGGCGATCTCGATCATCGTGTTTGCGCTGCTTGGGCGTCCGCCCATGGCAATTCGCGTGGTGTCCCGCATCGTGTTGCTGCCACTGATCGCGGGAGTCGGCTACGAGTACATCATGTTGACGGCCCGCTACCAGGGGCATGCGTTGGCACGCTGGGCGTCGAAGCCTGGGATGTGGTTCCAGAAGTTGACCACGCGCGAGCCCGACGACGAGCAACTTGACGTAGCGATTGCGGCGATGGATCACGTGCTGGCGCGCGAGGACGCGCTAGCCGAGCTCCGGCCCGCCGACGTGCAGGCAGTGGTCGTCGATGATTGACCGGCTGGCCGAGGCGCGGCAGCGCTACGACGAGCTGACGGCGGAGCTTGCCGGCGCGGGCGGCGCCCTGGACTCGCGGCGCCTGGCAAGCGTGGGACGCGAAATGGCTCAACTGGAGACGGCGGCGCGGCTGCATGACGAACTGTCGGATGCCCGGGAGCGCCTGGCCGAAGCCCGCGACTTGTTGGAGTCGTCCGATCCCGAAATGGTGGAAATAGCGCGCGAGGAACTGGACGACGTGCAGGCCGAGATCGCGGAGATCCAGGTCCGCGCGATTGACGTGCTCGTAAGCGACAACCCCGACGACGCACGAAACGCCATCGTGGAAGTCCGTGCCGGCACAGGCGGCGAAGAGGCGGCACTGTTCGCCGGCGATCTGTTCCGCATGTATATGCGCTATGCCGAGCGCCTGCGGCTCAAAGCGGAGCCGTTAACCGTGAACGGCACGGACCGCGGAGGTGTCAAGGAGGGCATTCTGCGCATTGTCGGCACCCGGGCGTTCGGCGCGTTCCGATTCGAGAGCGGCGTGCACCGCGTCCAACGCGTGCCGGTCACCGAGGCCGGTGGCCGCATCCATACCTCGGCGGCCAGCGTGGCGGTGCTGCCGGAAGCCGAAGAAATCGATATTGAGATTCCCGAGTCCGACGTGCGAGTGGACGTATTCCGCTCAAGTGGACACGGCGGGCAGAGCGTCAACACCACGGACTCTGCGGTGCGAGTGACCCACCTGCCGACCAACACCGTCGTGAGCATTCAGGATGAGAAATCGCAATTGCAAAACAGGGTCAAAGCCATGCAGGTGCTGCGGGCCCGCTTGTTGGAACAGGAACGCGACCGTCAGGCGGCGGAGCGCGGGCAGGCTCGGCGCGATCAGATTGGCAGCGGGGATCGCAGCGAAAAGATACGCACGTACAACTTCCCGCAGGACCGGATTACCGATCATCGGATTGGACGTACCGTGCACAACCTGCCGTCGATTTTGGACGGGAACCTGGGCCGGGTGGTCGACGCGCTGCGGCAGGCCGAGCGGGACCGCGAACTGGCGGGCTTTGCCGACGTCGGCGCCGCCTAGCACGCTCGCGGAGCTGCGCCGCGCGGTCATTTCGCGCCTGCGCATGGCTGGCGTTGAAACGCCGGTGCTGGACGCGAACGTCCTGTTCGGGCACGTACTAGGTATTGCTCCCGAGCAGGTACCCCTGCGGCCTGATACCGAATTGGGGACCGAAGACCTGCGATCAATCGAAACCGCAACGCGCCGACGCCAGCGGCGCGAGCCGGTGGCCTACATCACCGGACGTAAGGCATTTCGCCGGCTGGAGATCTCGGTGAACCGGGACGTGCTGATTCCTCGGCCTGAGAGCGAGGTGCTGGTGGAGGTTGGCTTGAATCTGTGGGATGTCGCCCCCGGGTGTCCCATGGTGGATATCGGAACCGGCAGCGGGGCCATTGCCCTGGCCCTGGCCGACGAGCGGCCCCGGCGCTGCGTGATTGGCACCGACGGCTCGCACGCGGCTCTAAAGGTTGCCAGCAACAATGCGCGGAGGCTCCAACTCGCGGACCGGGCCGAGTTTCGTCTCGGCGACGGTTCCGCGGGCGTGAGCTTGGAGGACGCGGTCGTGGTGGCCAACCTGCCCTACATCCCGACCGCCGTGGTGGACACGCTAGACCCGGAAGTCTCGCGCTGGGAGCCTAGACTGGCGCTGGATGGAGGTGCGGACGGCCTGGCGGTGATTCGCCGGGTCGTGGCGCAGGTTGGTCGCGGTCGGGCGCGGGCCGCCGCGTTCGAGATCGGAGTCGGGCAGTCCGAGGCAGTTGCGGTGCTGCTGCGAGCGGCTGGATTCGTCCGCACGGCAGTGTTTCGGGACCTCGCTGGCCATCCGCGCGTCGTGGCGGGCACCCGCGTAAGCTGAGCGCAGGCGGCGGCTTCCGTCCGCGTGCCTGGGAGGATGCTGCGACGCGTGTCACCTGCGACTGATTCGCCGCGTTGCGGTCTGCTTTTCCTTGTCACCGCCCCTTCGGGCGCCGGCAAAGACTCGGTGATCGGCGTGCTGCGAGACCGCGGCGCTGACCTGACCTTCGCGATCACAGCGCTGACGCGCGAGCCTCGCGAGGGAGAGCGGGACGGCATCGACCACTTCTTCCTCACCGACGCGGAGTTCGAGCAGCGGTTGCGACGCGGCTGGTT
Organism: Chloroflexota bacterium; assembly: GCA_026707185.1. Next base: position 1,130 of record JAPOXI010000061.1, on the reverse strand, counting down.
CTTGGAAACGGCCAGCGTTTACGGGCGCCGCTACGGCACGCCCATTCACCAGGTGCGCGAGCCGCTGCTCGCAGGGCGGGACGTGATGTTGCGCCTGGACGTCCAGGGCGCGCGCGAACTCAAGCGACGCTATCCGGGCGCGATCGCCATCTTCGTCGAGCCGCCCTCCCCGGAGGAGGCGGAGCGCCGCATGCGGTCCCGCGCTACCGAGTCGCCGCTGGAGATCGAGCGCCGGATTGCCGCCATGCGCGACTACGAACTGTCGTTTGCCGACGAAGCCGACTTCCGCGTCATAAACACGACAGGCGATCTGGGGCGGGCAGCGGACCGCGTGTGGGAATTCGTGAGCTCAGTTCGCCGGACCCCCGAGCGAATGGCGGTGGCAGGCGATCTAGCCGCGGTCCCGCGTTCCGACTAGCGGCGTGAACACTGCGACGCCCGCCTTCGCTGAGGTCATCGTGGCGGCCGGCGACGTTCGTGGGGACCTGACGTTTCACTACAGCGTGCCGGACAAGCTGCGCGGCAAGGTGCGGCCCGGCCAACTCGTAATGGCGCCTTTCGGGGCGCGGCAACTGCCGGGAGTCGTGACGGCCCTGGCCGACAAGTCGCCGGTGGATGAGACGCGCGATCTCCTGCAATTGGTCTGGGAGCCGCCCCTGATCGGGCCTCGGCAGCTTGCGCTGGCACGCTGGGTTGCTGCTCGCTACGGGGCCCCCTTGCGGTCTGCCCTGGATCTGGTCGCGCCGCCGCGCCTGGCGCACCACCTACACGCCGTGTATGCGGCAGCAGGATCGAATGAGCCGGGCCGGGCAATCTCGGGTAGCGAACGGCGCCTGCTCGACCTGCTGCGCGAGCGCGGCGGGCTCACCGAGGCCGCGCTGCGAAGTGAGCTTGGCAAGACAGCCGCGACGCGCGGTGCGCTGCGGCTGGTTCGCCGCGGCCTGGTAACGCGTCACGTCAGCCTTCGCTTCCCCGAGCCGTCGACCGAACGTCTCGTCGAGGCGCTGCCGCCACCGGATGGTCAGTCGCCGGCCGAGTTGTTGCGGCGCGCACCCAGGCAGCTTGCCCTCTGGGAGCACCTGCGACGCCTCGACGGGCCTACTCCCGTCGTCCAGGTCCTTCGGGTGGTT
>JAPOXI010000134.1 GCA_026707185.1 Chloroflexota bacterium | reverse complement strand
CCGTCCACCGGCAGCGTCACCCCCGTGACCCAGCGCGACTCGTCGCTCGCCAGGAACACCGCCGCCCAGGCAATGTCCCACGGCGTTCCCTCGGTCCCCAGCGGAGTCACCCGCCGCCGCAGTTCCCGGTCTACCGGCTTGATGTTCGACTGATACGCCGACTGCAAGTGCCCCGGCACGATGCAGTTCGCCCGAATCCCCTCGCGGCCATGAAAGGCCGCCGTGTTGCGCGTCAGGATTGGCAGCGCACCCTTCGTGATCGAGTAAGCCACGCCCCGGTGTCGCGCCCCGGCTATACCGTCAATCGACGACACGTTGATGATCGAACCACCGCCCGAAGCAATCATGGCCGGTATCGCGAACTTGCTGGCCAGCACCGCGCTCTTCAGGTTCAGGTCGAACGCCTGCATCAGCACGGCCTCTTCCATCTCCGCTACGCCCTTCCGCCGGTCGTGCCCACCCCAGCGAAACCCAAGATTGTTCATCAGCACGTGCAGCCCGCCGTAAAGTTCGACCGCCGTCGCCACCATCGCCTGGCAGTCGTCGCCTGACGTCGCATCTCCAACAAAGCTCGAAGCCTCGCCGCCCGCCTCCACGATCGCATCCACCGTCCGCTGCGCATTCTCGGCGGCGATATCCGCCACCAGCACCCGTGCGCCCTCCCGGGCCATGCACTCGCACGACGCCCGCCCGGTCCCGATCTCCCCAGGCTGGCTCCCGCCACCTGTGACGACGGCCACCTTGCCCGCCAGCCGGCCTTTACTCATCGGTGACCGGAAGCCGTCTCACTCAGAGCGCACACGCCATTTCTGCTCCAGCAGGAAGCGTCGGCCTAAGCCTACGCTGCCCGTGATCCATCGCTCGCGCCCAGCCCTTGACGCGCGGGCCCCGCCAGTCCAGATTGCGCGGTGATTGCCAGCAAATACACACGCGTCTCGCCGCACGGCGGGCGGCGAACAGACGAAAGGGACTGATATGCGCGTAGGCGTAGCCGGCGTCGGCCGCATCGGACGCCCCCACGCCGAACGGCTCATGGCCCATCCGGACGTGACCGAGATTCTCGTCCAGGACGCTAGCACGGACCTTGCCAGGTCCGTCGCCGGCGATCTGGACCTTCGCTACGTCCCCACCTTCGACGAACTGCTGGCCTCCGTCGACGCCGTCCTCATCGCCGCCACAACCACCGCCCACGCCGAACTCCTGCAAGCTGCCGTTGAAGCCGGCGTTCCCACCCTCTGCGAAAAACCCATTTCCCACGACCTCCAACGCTCGCGCGAGGTCGTCGCCCTCATTCACCAGCGCAACGTGCCCGTCCAGATGGGCTTCCAGCGCCGCTTCGATCCCGGCTTCCAGGCCGCCGCCGACCTGGTCGCCGCGGGCGGGCTGGGCACCCTCTACACCTTTCGCACCACCGGTCACGATCCCGAGCCCGCCACCGAGGCCTACATCGCCGGCTCCGGCGGCATGTTCCGCGACTTCAGCGTCCACGACTTCGATGCCCTCCGCTTCGTCACCGGCGAAGAGGTCGTCCAGGTCTTCGCCCAGACCACTGTCCGCAAGTGGGACGTCTACGGCCGCTTCGACGACTGCGACACCGCCATTGCCACCTGCACCCTCTCGGGCGGTGCGTTGGGCCTGCTCAGCTACACCCGCCACAACCCTCTCGGCTACGACATCCGCATGGAGTTATTCGGCTCGCGTGACAGCGTCGTCGTCGGTTGGGACCCCCGTTTGCCGCTCCGCTCGCTGGAGCCCACCGGCCCTCCCCTCGGAGCCGAGCCATATCCGGACTTCCACGACCGCTTCGCCCACGCCTATGCCGCCGAGGTCGACGCTTTTCTGGACGTCGCTCGCGGCCGTCAGCCCGTCCGCAGTACCGCCGACGACGCCGTCGAAGCCCTCCGCGCCGCCATCGCCTGCGACATCTCCAGCCGCGAGAACCGACCCGTGGCGCTAGCGGAAGTCACCTAGCCAGCCCGGCCCTGGGGCCGTCGCTCAGCTGTCCGTGCGCGTGAATCCCAGTTCGGCCAGCACCGACTTCCGCACCTTGCACACCATCGTGTACGCCGGGTCGAACATGTTGCCCACGTCGTACTCCACGAAGCGCCCCAGCAGCATGTGCGCCTCGCGCGTCGTCAGGCCGTAGTCCGTTTCCAGCCAGCTCACCATCTCCGTCGTCGCGTGCTGCACCGCCTGATCCAGCGGGCGATGGTTGCCGCAGGCCATCAGGTACGTGTCGTCCTCCGCCCGCGGCCATCCGATCGTCTTGCCCTTGATCAGGTCCAGGCTGAACCGCACGCCCATCGAGATCTCCACGCCCGTGCCGTCCATCTCGCCGTCGCCCTGCAGCGCGTGCCCGTCCCCCAGGAAAAACAGCCCCCCGTCCGCAAACACCGGCAGGTACACCGTCACACCGGGCTTGATCCCGATGTAGTCCATGTTTCCGCCGTGCGCGGCCGAGGTCATCGTGCTGATGGCCTCGCCAATGTCCGGCGCCACCCCCACCGTTCCCAGCATCGGCCGCAGCGGTAGCGGCTGCCCGGTCAGCCGGTTCTGCGGCTCCGTCAGCGTCACCGTTCCCGCCTCCACGTCCACGTCCCAGAAGGCCAGCTCGACCTCGTCGGAGAAGTTCGCCTCGTACCCGAAGTCCAGCACGTTCGGCGCCAGCCGCCCGGTCGTCCAGCCCATCCGCCGGTTCGGCACCACCTCGTGCAACTGCACAACCAGCGTGTCCCCCGCCTCCGCCCCGTTCACATGGAACGGCCCCGTCTGCGGATTCGGCCGTCCCGCCCGCTCCACGTTCTCATGATCGAATCCGCGAGCATCGACCGCAGTCGTCGCTACCGAATCTCCCGGTTCGATGTGCAGCGCCGGCGGATGCGTCCCCATCGTGTTGTAGTAGGTCGTGGGAGCGAAGTCGTGGTGAGCCATGGCATGCCCTTGGATGAGGAACGAGTCAACTGGCCCGTAGTGTCAGGTATTCGGGAGCACGCTTGCCAGCCGGCGGATACGGAGCGCCGGTGTCTCCGGTCAGATCTGGGCGTTTAGGCGCGAAGGCTGCTCCACGGCGCCTGATCGGCCACTTCCTCGACTTCATAGCCAATCTCGCCGACACACGGACCCAGGATCGCAAGCACCTTCGCCGGCTCGTCGCCCTCGTTGAACGTCGCATGAACGCAGTCGGCCGGGATATACACGGCGTCCCCCGGATTCAGCATCCGCCGTTCCTGGTCCACCCACTGCTCCACCGACCCCTTCACGCACACGATCGACTCTTCCTGGTCCGGATGCTTGTGAAAGTCGTGTCCGTTACCCGGCAGCAACTCCACGTCGATCACGGTCAGGTACGTGCTCCCCGTCACGGGCGGATTGCTGAGCCAGCCCAGCGATCCCCAGTCCAGTTGATCGCGCGGGGTCTCTGACTGAATGAGAAATCGCTTCATGGTTGGCTCCGCGAGTACGGCGACATTCCGAGAGTCTGCGATAGTACAGCGCAGGCATCATTGGCCAGCCATCGGACAACTGGAGGGCGCGGACTATGCGATCGGTCATCTGTGTCAACGAACGCTTTGACGCCGCATGGCCATTTGCGGCCGACTACTGGCACGAGTGCTGGCAACGCGAGGGCAACTGCGAGTTCTACCGCACCGACGATCCTGAAGCCCGTGCCCCGCACCTTGTCCCCAACCCCGCCTCCGTCCATCGCCTGGCGCTCCTCGGACTTCCGGCCGCCGCCCGGGACCTCGAACCGTTCAGCGCGCTCGAAGAATGCTTCCACCCCCGCTACCTCCTCACCAAGTGGTGGGGAGACTCGTCGACCGACGGCATCGAGGCGGCCATCGCCCGCGGCGTCAGCTTCATCCCCCATCGGCTCGATGTCTACTGGGGACAGTCCGTGGCCGAATACGGGTTGGGGCTCACGTTGGCCGCCCTCCGTCGAACGCCCCAGACCTACACCGCCATGCGGCACGGCCACGAAACCTGGAAATACCGCCCGGAAGTCGGCCGGCCGGGCCAGCGCGGCGAACAGTACGGCGATGACCCCCGCTTCACCAGCGGAACGCTCGCCGGCAAGCGCGTGCGCGTCGTCGGCGCCGGCAACATCGGCGCCCGCTACGCATCATTCTGCACGGCCGTCGGCGCCGATGTTTCAATCTGGGATCCCTACGCGCCTGACGCCACCTTCGCCGCGGCCCGCGTCCGGCGCTGCTTCCACCTCTCCGAGCTCGTCGGGGATTCGGAGATCTTCGTCCCCATGCTCCCGCTCACCGACAACACGCGCGGCCTAATCACCGCCGAGCTGATTGACGCCCTGCCCCACGGCTCATTGGTCGTGCAGGTCACGCGAGCCGCCGTCTGCGACACCGACGCCCTCTATCGTCGCGTGCTAAACGATGAGCTGGCCCTGGCCGCCGACGTCTTCGCCGAAGAGCCCGTCCCCCTTGACTCGCCCCTGCTCGGCCGCCACAACGTCGTCCACACCCCCCACAACGCCGGCCGCACACGCGACGCCAATCAAGCCTGGGTTGACGACCAGATCGCCCGCTTCGAACCGCGCTTCTAGCTCCCCGCGCCGGTGGCTCAATGAAGCCGGTGCCTACCCCTTCAATCCGGTAAGCGTGATCCCTTGGATAAAGTGTTTCTGTGCAAAAAAGAATATAACGATGATCGGGGCGACGGCAATCAACGCGACGGCCATCTGCAAATGCAATTGCGGCTGTTCCCACATCCCGGCCTGGAAAAACCGCAGGCCGACCGCAAAAGTCATGCGTTCGGGAGTGTTCAAATAGATGAACGGCTCAAAGAACTCATTCCAATTGCCGATGAACGAGAAGACCGCAACCGTTGCGATGGCTGGTTTCGATAGTGGGAAAATAATCGTAAACATGATGCGCAGCGGCGAAGCACCGTCAATTGAGGCGGCGTCGTCTAGTTCTTTGGGAATCGTTCGGAAAAACTGTCGCAATATGAAGATAAAGAAGGCGGAGCCGCCAATCATCGGTACGGTCAGCGGAAGCAGCGTGTCCAGCCAGCCAAGGTCCCGGAATATGATGACCTTCGGGATAATCGTCACGTGTTGTGGAAGCATCATGGTCGAGATGACAAGCAGAAACAGCGCGTCGCGAATCGGGTATTCGGTGCGAGCGAATCCGAAGGCCACAACCGCGCTCACGAAAGTCAACACCACCACACCCAGGACCGTCACGATCGTCGAGTTGGCGATCCACCAGACGATTGGGCCGGTCTCCCACACTTCGGTGTAGCTTGACCAATTCGGCGGCAAAGGAAAGAACGGTGGCGGATCCTCATAGAACTGGTCGATCGTCATGAACGACGATCGCACCATCCAGCCAAACGGGAACCCGTAGATCGCGCTGCCGGCGATGAGAAGCGCGTAGATCAGCAAGCGCCATACCGGACGCAGGATGCGCGCGCGCCAGCCCCGTATGGTCACCGCCGACTGCGCAGGCTGACCTACGTTCGAACTCGAGGGCGCTTGATTTGAAAGGAGGGCCATCAGCGACTAACTCGACTCATCGTATTCGTAGTAGACCCATCGCCGAGCTATGCCGAACTGTATGAACGTAAAGATCAGGATGATCACAAACAGCACCCACGCAATGGCCGAGGCGTACCCCATCTGGAATATCAGAAACGCCTTTCGGTACAGGTACAGCAGGACGAACAAGGTCGCGTTGGCCGGGCCTCCACCGGTCAGAATCAACGCCTGCGTGAAGACCTGCCACGAACCGATGATCCCCAGCACCAGGGTGAGAAAAATCGTCGGCGTCATCATCGGAACCGTCACGTGCCAGAGCTTTCGTATGTGACCGGCGCCGTCAATCGACGCCGCTTCATAAAGATGCTGCGGAATCCCCTGCAAGCCGGCCAGGTAAAGAATCATCGTGGTTCCGACCGTCCAGAAGCTCATGAGAATCAGGCTGGGCATGGCCCACTGGGTCGACGTCAACCAGCGTGGTCCGGGAAGGCCGAACAGTCCGAGCGCCTGGTTCAATATCCCGTTTGGTTGCAAAATCACCAGCCACAACATAATGGTTGCCACACCTGCGGTAATCGACGGTAGGTAGAAGAGCGTGCGGAACAGCGGCATTCCGTTGACCTTCTGATTGAGCAGAATGGCAATGAAAAACGCTATAACCATCACTCCGGGAACATGGAAAACCGTATAGTACAGAGTGTTGAAAATGCTCTTCAGAAATACCTCGTCTGAAGCCAAATCGACATAATTTTCAAACCAAATCATGTTCGGAAAGTCTCTGAATCGGTAGTCAGTGAGACTTAGCCAAAAAGAGGCCGCGAAAGGCACGACGATGAACAGCACGAACTGCAATAACCACGGAACGGCGAAGAGGATGCCGCTCCATTGCTGCCAAAACGTCCGTCGCATTTAGTTTTCCCGTACAAAGACGGGGCCGAGTGCCGGACCCGGCACTCGGCCCCGTTCGCGTCTACGCAGACACGATCCGCATTGAGCGGCGCCTGCTGCCCACTACGCCTCGGCCAGGCTGGCCATGAACTCGTTCGTGTTCTCGGCCAGGTCGAGGATCGCGTCGATCGGCGGCTTCTCGCCGATCCAGGCGGTCTCGGTCTCTGCCGAAATGATGTTCCAGAACCACTCCGACCAGCCGTCGAAGCAGTGGTTCCCGTACACGTTCGAGTGGAACAGGTTGTTGTTAATGATCTGCATGTTCTGCGGCATGTCCCGCCCAGGGATCGGATCCAGCCACGCGCCGCTGTTGATGATCTCCTTGGTGGTCGGAACCGCGCCGCGCCACTCCGCAACCAGCGCCTGGAATTCGTCGCCCGAGAGGAACGCCGCCAGCGTGATGGTGTTCTCCTCCGAGCCGCGGTGCTGCGAGTAGCGCGTGATGAAGTGGCCCAGCTGGTTGTTGATGTACCAGTTCTCGCCGCCCGGCGGCTTCGGGGTCGGCATGATCTCTAGCTTGAAGCGACCCTTGATGATCGCGTCGTAGTTGCCCGGCGTGTGAATGCCGCCGTGCAGCATGCCGATCCGCCCCGCCAGGAACGGGTTGCTGACACCCTCGATGCCCAACGACGCAATCTCGGCCGGAGGCGGAGCAACGCCGTCAACGTGAATGTAGTTCATCCAGCGCTCGAACGACGCAACGCTCTCCGGCGTGTCGAATCCGGCCGTCAAATACGGACGGTCGATTTCCCTGAAGTGCTTGCCGCCGGCCTCTGCGATTCGCTCGAAGAGCTGCACCTCGGTGTTGTTGCGGTTCCACGTGCCGTACTGCGGAAGCTCCGCGTTCGTCATCTGCTTCAGCGCCTCGTCCTGGACTTCCCAGGTCCACGATTCGTCCGGGTGCTCAAGCCCGGCGCCTTCCAGGATGTCCACGTTGTAGTACCAGCCGCCCACGCTTCCGATCATGAACGGGAACGCGTAGAACTCGCCGTCGATGCCGACGGTCCACACGCTCGGACGTGTCGGATGCAGTCGCTCAAGCAACACGTAGTCGTCAAAGTCCACGCCCAGCTTCGGCGCGATGTCGTTCAGCGGCAGCAGGTTGCCCTGGAACTGGAACATCTGGCCGCCGTTCATCACCAGCAGGTCGCCCACCGTGCCGGCGGCGAACATGATGGCGCTCTTCTCCTGGTAGAAGCGCGGAGGCAGCGGAATCAGATCGTACTGAATCTCCGGGTGCTTCTTATCGAAAATCTCAAGCCCGACTTTCATCGTTTCCCAGCGGTTGCCGCGCGACCAGTAGTTCATGAACTGAATCGGTGGCTGCGGCCCCTTCTGCGGCATCGCCTCAACGACCTTCTCCACCTGGACCGTCTTTGTCACGACCTTCTCGACCACCCGGTCGACCTGGACTTCCTTAATCACTTGCTCGGTGACGACTTCCTTGACGGGTACTTGCACTTCCTTGACGACCGTCTTCTCGATCGGGACTTCCTTCTCGACGATCCGCTCGACCTCGACGACCTGGGTTTCACCACAGGCGGCAAGCACAGCGACCGCCGACGCGCCAACGGCGCCGACACCCAGCGATCGAATCAACGTGCGTCGTGTCACGTTAGTCTTCATCCGGAACCCTCCCAGCCAGCCGCCTAGCTCAATGCGGTGGCTCAACTGTTGCGCGTTCCTCATGGGAACACAGCGATATCTGGAATGTCAAACGTCGAAGAATATGCTGTGCCCGGCCTGAAAGGCGCGACAGCGACTCGAAAGGTAGAGCCGCGAGTTGGTCGAAATTCCGCCTACACTTCAGGCATGAGCGATGACAGAACGGCTGCAGAAGACCGCCGCCCAATCTTGCTTTACGACGGATCCTGCGGATTCTGCCGCCGCAGCGTGGCGATTCTGGTTCGCCTGGACCCCGAGCGGCGCGTAGCTCGGGTGGACATGACATCTGCCGTAGCCGATTCGCTCATGACCACAATATCGCCGCAGCGCCGGAAGCAGAGCATGCACCTCATACGGCCGGACGGCCGCGTGCTGCATGCGGGAGTGGCCTTGCGGGCGGTCCTCTGCCAGGTGCAGCCTGAGGCTAGGTGGAAATCACTCGGGTACTGGCCGCTTGTCCCCCTGCTCATCGACCGCGCGTACGACCTTGTGGCGGCCCTGCGCAGCCCCCTGGGTCGGCTGACCCCCTGGCTGCCCGAACCGCCCCCCGACGACCTGCGACCCACCGACTGGCCGTTGCTTGATGCCGCCGTGTCAGGCGAAACTGGCCGGCCCGACGCGACCACGTAGGTAGACCATGCCACGACCCGCGTTGCCTGACAGCTCAGAAGCCGCCGGCCGCTCCAAGGACGTCTTCGCGCGCGTAATGGCCGCGAACCGGCAAGAGGCCGTCGACGAAGTCCCACCCGTGGTGTGGGCTTCCGAACCATTCCTCTCAGGCTACGCCGGCGTCGGGCGCCAGGAGTACTACGAGACCGTCGAGGCCAAGTACTACGCCCAGGCCAAATTTCAGCTCGAATTCCCAGACATTCTGCATCTGCCAGGCGTTGCCCCCGACTACGGCTACGCGCCGGAAACCTCCGCCTGGGGTTCGCCTATCGCGCAGGAGGAAGACGGGCCCCTGGTTCCATTCGCCGCCGTCAACGACATCCACGACCTCCCAGCCCTTGAAATGCCCGATCCCTGGACCTCCGGCTACATGGCCACGGCCCTCGACGACTACGCCTGGTACGCCGACCACATGGATCCCGTAATTGCCCAGACCTGGGGCCACTTCGAGGGCTACGGGCGCTGCATGGGCGTCGAGTCCGGCGCGCTGGTCCTCGGCTACGAGCGCTATCTCATCGAGCTCTACGAACACCCGAAACTCATTCACGACTGGAACAAGCGCGTCGTCGAGGCCAACGTCGCCTACCTCCGCGCCCAGGAAAGCATTACCGGAACCATTGACCGCCTCGTCGTCACCGACCACCTCCCCGGCCAGGTCGGTCAGGCCCACTGCGAGGAATTCATCTACCCCTATCTCAAGGACATCTTCGACGCCTTCTCCTCAGCCACCTTCCGCCTCTATCACAACGAAAACCTGGTGCCCGACGCCGCCGTCGCCGCGATCGCCGATATGAACTGCACCGTCTTCATGTTCGGCATCGAAATGGACGTTGCCGCCGAGCACCTGGGCGGCCGCGTCTGCCTCATGGGCAACGTGCCCCCCATCCACGTCGTCCAGCACCTCGAGCCCCCCGAAATCACCGCCGACTGCAAGCAGCGTCTCGCGATAGGCGCACCGTCGGGCGGCATGCTGCTCTGCACCGCCGGCGGCCTTTCCCCGGACACCCCGGCCGACCATATCCGCGCATTTGCCGACTCGGTACACGGCGTACCTGGCGCCGCTGGCCAACTGAGCCACTAGCCGACCCTGATCCTGCCGCGAACGAGGTTTCGGCTCGGTATCCTTCGCCAACGGGCGCCGGCCGGTGCCCACGAACCCAGCGGGGAGCTAATTCATGGCTG
>JAPOXI010000014.1 GCA_026707185.1 Chloroflexota bacterium | reverse complement strand
TCTCGACCGCGCGCGGATGCATGACACGCGCCCCGAGCTTTGCCATCTCCAGCATTTCGTCGTAAATCACCAGGTCGAGCTTTCGCGCATCCGGCACGATCCGTGGATCGGCCGTGAAAATGCCGTCCACGTCGGTGTAGATCTCGCAGCGGTCGACCCCTAGGGCCACGGCCAGCGCCACGGCAGATGTGTCCGACGTCCCGCGCGCGAGCGTAACGATGTCACCGCCAGGCCCAAGTCCCTGGAAGCCCGCCATGACCGGAACGCAGCCAGCCTTGAGTTCGGCCCGAATACGCGTCGGCTCGATCTCGGTGATGCGGGCGCGGCCGTAGCGCCCGTTCGTCCGGATTCCTGCCTGCGGTCCTGATAGTGCAACCGCGTCGCATCCAAGTTCATGCAACGCCATTGACATGAGAGCCGCGGAAACGAGTTCGCCCGTGGACAGCAGGAAGTCCAACTCGCGTGAGCGCGGCCGCGTGGCCAGTCGCTCCGCTGCAGCGATCAAATCGTCGGTCGTGTCGCCCATTGCGGACACCACCACGGCTATGCGGTCGCCCTGAGTTAGCGAGTCGTGAATCCGCTCGGCCACCGCACGGATTCGCTCGCTCGTCGCGACCGAAGATCCACCAAATTTCTGAACGAGTAGTGCCACGCCCAACCACGCAGTCGATGCACGAACCTACGATGTTATCAATCGTGGCGTCAGACTGGGGCGCCGGCACAAGAATCCGTTTACGTGTGACCAGGCGCTAATCAGCGTTCACACGCGGGATTGGTGGCCGTCCATCACCTCGCGGGCCAGTTCCACGATCCGCCGCTGGTAGTTGGCCAGCGACCAGCGCGCGGCACGTCGTCGTGCCGCCTCGCCCATCTCGTGGCGACGCCGCCCATTCCGGGCCAGTGCGAGTGTGAAGTCGGCCAACTCATCGAGCGTGCGCCACCGATAGCCGCTGTGACCTGGCTCGACAATCTCACGCAATCCGCCGCCGTCGAAGACGACCGGAACGGTGCCCGACATCATTAGTTCGGCGACCGCCATGCCGAAGTGCTCAAATCGCTCGGGAGCTCGACGTTCCGACTCCTGGAATCCAGCCGCGTGCCAGGCAATCGCGGCGTCTGCCCGCAGATCGCGCACCTTGGCCTCGTCGGCATTCGGATACACGTCAATGGGCAAGTCCCGCGCTTCCTGCTCCACCTGGCGCAGGTAGGCCGCATCCGCCGGACGTTGGCCAACGCCGCCAACCAGGGCCAAACGCCAGCCGACGAGACCGCGGTCGTATAGCGTTCGAAAGGCGCGCACCATGGCCAGGTGCTTTTTGTTGTGTCCGCCGACAAAGAAGCGCCCAATCGACACGATGAGCGGCTGTGGCGTTTCCACTTCGTGGCGTGCGTCGGCAATGACCGGTGGCTCAATGACAGGTCCCGAGACATCCCAGCGCCGTTGCAACCACGACGCGGTGAAGTGCGAGTTGGGCGTCACGGCGTCGTATGAGCGCAGCGCGTCGGAATACCGCTCAGCATGGTCGTCGCCCGCACAGTAGGCCAGTTTGGGAACCAGTCGACGCGTCACACGTTGATATAGGTCTCGGGTCAATGCTCCGCGTTCCTCGATTGACCCTAGGCCGAGGCCCAGTTGCCGGCCTTCCCAGCGGTTTGTCCCGCCGGATGCCTCTGACAGGACCGCCAGCTCCTGGCAGCCCGGTGGAACATCAACCCAGGGACTGGGCGCAAAGTCGCCCTTGGCCCCCGCGCGCCCTTCGGCCAGTTTTTTGCCCGAACTCGTAAGGATCGCGTAGGTCCGATGGTCGTGACTCATGGCGCTCAGCCAGAATCTGACGCGGGCTCCTTCCCGCACAATGACCCGGCCGTCGCCGTCCGACTGGCGAAAGAAGGCACCCTGGTGAGCTTCCATACCAAACCAGCCGGACTGCTCGTGAGCAGCGCCAAGTCCGTGGCCAAGTCTTCGAAGCGCGCTTCCGACCACGCGCCACGCGGTGCTACTGGGCCGCGCCGAAAAGTAGACGAACCGAATGGATGGCAAGCCTCGACCGTCAACCAGGCTGAGATGCGTGCCGTTGACGAACAGATCCGCACTGCCGGCAATGTCGCGCGCTGTTAGCTGGGGGCGTTCCGGCATAAAGCGAAAGCTCACCCCGTCCAAATCGATGCCCGCCCAGTCGACGACGGTGGATCGTGGCAACGGACAGTGCGAAACCACACTCACCGAGCCCAGTTCCCGCATGGCACTTGCCGCGCTGAGGACTTGACGCTCGCCTCCGCCCAGCGTAGCCAGCCAGCCGTCGAACAGAACTATGCGCTTGTCTTTCACGGCGACACCGTCAACTGCCATGGGGACATCCGTCTCCTGGCCTGACCGTACGCGCACGTGGCCGAGTCCCCCGCGGTAAGCGCAAGCCGCACCTTAGTCAGTCGTACCACCCGCGAAGCAGATTCCACCGCACCTTGAGAATGTCAATCAGCATCGAAACGGCATCGAACAGCGGGCGAACCTTGCTCATGGGTACATGGCGCCACTCAACTGGAATCTCCACGGTCTGCCAGCCGCGACGGCGGGCTATGGCTAACAGTTCTACGTCGAACGCGGTTACCTGTTCGTGCTGAATGACATCGCCTTCGGCCGGGTAGAGTCTTGCCCGACGAAAAATGTCTTCGGCGGCATCCGCCGAAAACCCCTTGAACCCGCACTGTGTGTCGCTGAAACCGCTGACCCCCAGCCAGCTCACGAGACGATTGAATCCGCGCCCGAGCGCATGGCGGCGCCAAGGCTCATCCAATCTCTGTGATTGATCCAGTTCCCGCGAGCCGATCGCAACGTCGGCCCCTCGCCGAATCTCTTCGACTATGCGTTCGACGAATACGAGCGGCACCGCAAGATCGGCGTCCATGAACATGCGAACGGCGCCGCGCGCCGCCAGCATGCCGCGCGCCACCGCGGCCCCCTTGCCTCGATGCGGCTCTGCCATCACCACGGGCACGACCGCACGGTGATTCTTCCTCTCGTGCGCCCAGTCATTGGCAATCTGGAGCGTCTCATCAGTGGATCCATCATCCACAATGACAACTTCAACTCGCGCATCGCGGCCAGTGGCCCAGTCGTCAATCGCACGTAGCGTGGCGCCCAGTCGATCCTCTTCTTTGAAGGCAGGGATGACAATTGAGAGTTGAATCGGCATCTCGGTTGCACTAGTCACGCGCGATTAGAGCCCTTTCCAAGGCATCGACTACGTGCGGAATGTCACCGGTCGCGCAGCGCCACCCTTGCGTAGACGCCGTCACGGAGCGCGTGCCGGCTGCAGGGTGGGCGGTAGGCCTCGACTGATCAAGTCTTGAACGTGATCTCGCTGCCAGTGCAACCAGCGCTGTGCGCGCGCGGCCTCCTCACGCACTCGGGCAGGCGCGGTTCCGCCAAGCGACATCCGGCGCTCGACCGCGCGCCGAAGCTCTAATCTGCTCCGCACGTCCCCAATTAGCCGCTCGTCGGCCTCCACGAAGTCGGCGTCGTCCAGGTCGGCCAACTCGATCCCCCGGTCTTCGGCTCGCCGAACCAGCGAGCCCACGGCCGCATGCGCGTCGCGAAACGGGACGCCACGCGCGGTCAGAAAGTCGGCAATCTCAACGGCGGTGGAATGCCCCATACCGGCCACCGCTGCCATGCGCTCCCGGTTCACCGTCAGTGTTCCAAGGGCACCTGTGAGCGCCTGCAGCGACGCGAGCACGTCGTCCTCGACTCTGAAAACGGCGCGCTTGTCCTCCTGCATGTCCAGGGCGTAGCTCAGCGGCACCCCTTTGAGCGTCGCTTGCCATCCGACAGCCGCGCCCGCCACCGCGCCGGACTTTGCGCGCGTTAATTCCGCCACGTCCGGATTGAGCTTCTGAGGCAGCATGCTGCTGCCCGTCGCGAACGCGTCGTCGAACCGCACCATCCCAAACCCGGGTGACGCCCAAATCACCAGGTCTTCTGCCCAGCGCGACAAGTGACCGGTGAGTGCCACGCAGGCATTTAGCACCGCGCTCACGAAATCTCGGTCGGACACCGCATCCAGGCTGTTGCGCGCCACCTGGCTGAAGCACAGCTCCGACGCAACGAACTCACGATCGATATCGAACGCCACGCCAGCCAGAGCTCCGGCGCCCAGCGGACATACGTCGGCCACGGTGTAGGCATACAGGATGTTGTCCACGTCTCGCCGATGCATCTCGGCCAGCCCCAGAAAGTAGTGTCCCAGCGTGACCGGCTGGGCGACCTGTAGATGCGTGAACCCCGGCGCGATAGTGGTCGCCTCCTGGTCGGCCCGCTGAATCAGCACGCCCAGGAGGTCAAGCACCGCGGTTACAAGTCGCAAGCAGAAGCCCTTGCAGTAAAGCCTGAAATCCGTCGCAACCTGGTCGTTTCGGCTTCGGGCCACGTGCAGCCTGCGGCCGTCATCGCCGAGTCGCGCTGTTAGCTCACGTTCGACGTAGCTGTGAATGTCCTCATCGTCAGCGGTCGCAGGTGGGCCGCCAGTCCGATCAAGTTCCACCAGCAGATTGTCAAGCGCCGACGTCAGCGCCTCCGAGCTGCTGCTTGGAATGATCGCCTGCCGACCCAGCATCGCGGCGTGGGCGCGGCTGGCCACGATGTCCTCGCGGTACATGCGCCGATCGACCGGATACGAGCGCGTAAAGGCTCGCGCGACATCCGCCGGCGGTTTGTCGAACCGTCCACCCCACATAGGCGCGGGCTATCTCGGCCGACGGGGCGACGTGACCTCGTCAGGCGCCCCGTGCGGCGTCGAGTGCATCCAGCCCTTCGTCGAGTTCATCAACAGTGATCGTAAGCGGCGGCACGATGCGGATCGTGGCCGGTCCGGCCTTGATGAGCAGCAAGCCGTTACTGCGAGCCTTCTCCACCACCTCGGTCGCCACGTCCTCGGATTCCAGGTCGAAGCCGATCATCAGCCCCAGGCCGCGTACGTCGGTAATCCGGTCGCCGTGCTCGGCGCTGTCTCGCAAACGCGCTTGCACGTGTTGGCCCTTTGCCTGCACGTCATCCAGGAACCCGGGAGCCATCACGCGGTCCAGCACGACCCGGGCCGCGGCACACGCAACCGGACTGCCTCCGAATGTAGACCCGTGCTCGCCTGGCGCGAGCACACTCGCGGCCTCGCTGCTCAGCACAGCACCAATCGGCAACCCGCCGCCGAGTCCCTTGGCCAGCCCGATGAGGTCGGGCGTGACGTCAAAGTTCTCGTAGCCAAACAGGCGGCCGGTGCGTCCGATGCCGGTTTGCACCTCGTCGAAGATCAGCAGCACGCCGTGCTCGTCGCACACCCGGCGCAGGCCTTGCACGTAGTCCACGTCCGCCATGCGCACGCCGCTCTCGCCCTGGACCAGTTCAACCATGACCGCCGCGGTCGTCGACGAAATCGAGTCGTCGACGGCATCCAGGTCGTTCAGCGGCACGTGCGTGAATCCGGAGGGCATGGGCGCGAACGGCTCTTGGTAGGCCGGTGTGCCGGTGGCGGCCGTGGTGGCGATCGTGCGGCCGTGGAATCCATGCTCCGCCGTGATGACTTCGTGGGCGCCGTCACGCTGCGTCCGCCCCCACTTGCGGGCGATCTTCAGGCAGGTTTCGCTGGCTTCAGCACCGCTGTTGACGAAGAAGACGCGGTCCAGCGCCGAGTTGTCGACCAGGAGCTGCGCCACTTCCAGTTGGGGCGTCGTGTAGAACAGGTTGGAAATGTGCGCCAGCGACCGCACCTGGTCCGCCACCGCGTCGCACAACTCGGAATCGCCGTGTCCCAGCGTGGTGACGGCAATGCCGGCGGTGAAGTCCAGGTACGAATTGCCCTCGTCGTCCCACAGGCGCGACCCCTCACCGCGCACCAGCGTCACCGGAAAGCGGCGAAACGCCTGGTGGTAATAGCGCGCTTCCAGCTCTTGCCAGCCCATGCGTCGTTCAGCCTCGGGAGGGGTCGAACGGCAGTCGCCGTTCCGACTCGGATTATAGGGACGCGGCCTCGGCCCTCACCTGTGTACCACCGCCCGCCGGGTCCAGGGCGCGCCGCAAGGCATGGCGGCGCGAACCGTTGGCAATGCAGACCCGGCCCACGTCGTCGAGCAAGGCCACGGCGGACCGGACCTTTGGAACCATTCCGCCGGCAATAACCTCATCCTGGATCAGGCGCTCCGCGCCATCCGGGTCCAGCTGCGGGAGAACGTCGCCGTCGCCGCCCTTTACCCCGTCCACGTCGGTCAAGAACACCAGAGCCGCGGCCTGGGTCGCGCGCGCCACCGCCCCCGCAATGTCGTCGCCATTCACGTTGTACAGCGCGCCGTCTCCATCAACCCCCAGCGGCGAAACCACCGGCACGTGTCCCCCTGTCGTCAGGTCATCGAGAATCCGCGTGTTCACTGCCCGGACGTGACCCACCCAGCCAAGATCCGGGGACGCCTGCCGAACACGCACCACGCCGCCATCCGGCCCACTAATGCCCACCGCTGACACTCCCGCTTGCTGCAGCGCGCCCACAACCGCTGGCGCCACCAGGCCACGAAACACCAGTACGGCGTCGTCTCGCGTCTGGTCGTCGGTTACGCGCAGGCCGTTGTGCCAGGTTGTCTTGCGATTCCTGGCTGCTTGCCAGGCGGTCAGTTCGTCGCCGCCGCCATGAGCAATCACGACCCGGACGCCGGCATCGACCAGCGAACGCACGTCGGTACCGATTCGCCCGGCCTCCATGTCCGCCGTCCCGCCAATCTTGACGACCACATAGCGGCCGGTCAGATCAGGCGTGGCTGTGTGATCGGATTCGAGACTGCCGGCGCTCAGGTCATGTACTCCGCGTTGATCGCCACATACTCGGCCGAGAGGTCTCCGCCCCAGGCCGTCGCGCTCGCTTCGCCCTGGTTCAGCGCTACCTCGATCGTGACGTCGGGCTGCCGGAAATGCTCGGCAACCATGGCCTCCTCGTATACGGCGGGCGCCCCGTCGCGAACGACCTGCGTAGCGCCGATCCAGATGTCGATGACGTCCTGATCAAAGACTGCCCCGCTATTGCCAAGGGCCATGACAATCCGTCCCCAATTCGGGTCGCCGCCGTGAATCGCGGTTTTTACCAGCGATGACGTCGTGACCGCGCGCGCCGCCGTCCGCGCTGTGGCGTCGTCCGAGGCTCCACGCACGGTCACGGCAAAGACCTTCGTCACTCCCTCGCCGCCCCGCACGATCTCCTGTGCCAACCACCGACACACCGCCTGCAATCCGCAAGTAAACGCTTCAGCGTCCGGCGTGCCCTCCTGGATCGAGCCGGTTTCGCTTGCCCCGTTGGCCAGAAGCAGGGCCGTGTCGCTGGTCGATTGGTCGCCGTCGATGCTGAGCAGGTTGAAGGAGTCGGCCACCGTCTCGCTCAGCAGCCGCTGCAGCGTGCCGCCCTCCAGTTCGGCATCCGTCGTCATGAAGACAAACATCGTCGCCATGTTCGGATGCACCATGCCGGCGCCCTTCGCGGCGCCGCCGATTCGAATGGTGCCGCCGGACACCGGAATCTCAATGGCCAGCGTCTTTGGCGCAACGTCGGTGGTCATCATGGCCCTTGCGACTGCCTCGCCGGCGTCGGACGACAGCTCTAGAGACTCAACTCCCGCCAGGATTTTTGGCATCGGCAGGTGGAATCCAATTACGCCCGTCGACGCAACCAGGATCTCGTCGGCCTGCACGCCGAAGCGGCCGGCAAAGGCGTCGATGAACGCCAGGCCATCGGCCCGTCCGCGCGCTCCGGTGAACACGTTGGAGTTCCCGCTGTTGAACACGATGCCGCGGGCCGGCTTCGTGCGCAGGCGCTCCTTGTTGATGGTTACCGACGCGCCGCACACGCGGTTGGTCGTAAAGGTCGCCGCCGACTGGCAGGGCGTGCGCGTGCTCAGGATCGCGCCCAGGTCGAGCGCCCCCGAAGCCTTGACCCCGGCGGCCACGCCGCCGCCCACAAATCCGCGCGGCGCCAGCGTGCCGCCCGGAACGACCCGAAAGCCATCAAGCTCCGCGGGCGGCTCGTGCATTACGGGTGACTCGGCGGAATCGCCAGGCCGACCTGCTCGTCAATTCCCGCCATGACGTTCGCGTTCTGGACCGCACTGCCGGCCGCGCCCCTGCCCAGGTTGTCGATCGCCGCCATCGCCACGAGCGTCTGGGTCGACTCATCGACGGTCCAATGAACGAAGGCATGGTTGCCGCCGGACGTCCACTTGGTGTGCGGCGGTGCGCCCGCCAGGTGTACGAACGGCTCGTCCTCGTAGGCGTCGCGGTAGGCCTGCTCGACCTGCGACGGGGCGACATCGGCACGCAGCGCCCCGTATGCCGTGATCAGAATGCCGCGCGTCATGGGTACCAGGTGCGGGGCGAACGTCACTTCGATCGGCGAGCCGCCGATGTCGCTCAACTCCTGCGCGATCTCCGGACTCTGGTAGTGGTCGGCCACCCGATAGGCCGACGAATCCTCATTGATCTCGGAGAAGCCATACGCGGCCGACGCCGAACGCCCCGCCCCCGAAACGCCGGTCTTCGAGTCCACCATCACGTGGCCCGCGAGCAGTCCGGCGCTCGCCGCCGGAGCCAGCGCCAGCGCCGCCGTGATGGCGTGACAGCCTGGATTGGCAACCAGCTGGGTCTCCCGAATCTGGGCGCGATGCCACTCCGTCAGCCCGTACACGCCAGAGTCGATCCACTCGGGCGCCGCGTGCTCCACGCCGTGCCAGCGCAGGTAGTCCGCCGGATTGCGCAGCCTGAAATCGGAACTCACGTCGATGCAGCGCACGCCGTCGTCCAGGAACGGTGCCAACTGCGCCGCCGACGCCTTGTGCGGCAAGCACGAGATGACCAGATCGGCGCTGCCGTTCAACTCGGGCGTCAGCTCCAGGTCGGCGTAGGCGGCGCGGCCGCTGGCGCGCACCCACGGAAACACCTCGTGCAGACGGCGTCCGGCCTGGCTGCGGGCGGTGGCGCCGACGATTTCGAACTCCGGGTGGACGGCCAGGTACCGAACCAGTTCGCCGCCGGAATACCCGGTCGCGTTGAGAATCCCTATGCGCATGGTCACCTCGCTCTGAGGGGCGATTATATGGACGGTGGACGTCTGCGCCGCAGGTTTTTCAGGCGCGCAGCGTCAGCAACAGGATCAGCGCCAGGGTGCCCGCAGCCACGCGATAGAAGGCAAACGCCGCCAGACTGTGACGGGCGACGAAGCTCAGCAGCCACCGCACGGCCGCCGCCCCCACGACAGCCGCGACCAGCGTCGCCCCGATCAGCAGCGGGATGTCGCCGATCGGCTTGCCGCCGATCGCCAGGTCCACGAACTGAACCAGCCCCGCTCCAACCACCGCCGGCGCCAGCAGGAACAGCGAAAACCTGGCGGCAGCCTGGCGCTCCACACCCAGGCCTCGCGCCACCGTCATCGTGATGCCCGCCCGCGAAACCCCGGGAACCAGCGCCGCGAATTGCGACAGTCCAATCGCAACCCAGAATGCGAATGGTGTTGACGCGAGGTCGTGGCGGCTCGTTCCAAACCGGTCCGCCGCCGCCAGGCCCAGCCCAAAGACGATGAGCAGCACCGCTGCCAGCGTCGGGTCACGCAGCGTCGTCAGCCAGTCGCGCAGCGGCAGCGCGATCAGGCCGATAAGCAGCGTCGATCCCACCAGCGCCGCCAGCAGCCGGCGGGCCAATTGGACGGAAGGCCCCTTGCCCACCACGCCGCGGGCCAGCCACACCCAGTCGGACCAAAGCGCGATCACCAGGGCCAACCCCGTCCCCACGTGCAGTGCCACCGACAACGTCAGCCCCGTCAGAAACGGATCGGTCCAGCCCGCCAGGGCGGGAACCAGTACCAGATGACCCGAGCTGCTGACCGGCAGAAATTCGGTCAGCGCCTGGACCGCCGCCAGGACGATCACCTCGCCCCACATGGGTCAGG
>JAPOXI010000010.1:4600-11345 GCA_026707185.1 Chloroflexota bacterium | reverse complement strand
CCCCCTAACGCATCCGGCCGAGGATCAGCGCGCCGCCGATCCCGATCAGAATGAGCGGCCAGAACTGCCAGAAGCTGAACAGGCTGAACTGGTCCACCAGGGCCAGCGCGCCGATCACGATCAGGATGGACCCGATGACGAAGGCACCCTGGCCGCGGCGGCGGGCGGCCGCCCGCCGGTGTCGGGCGCGACGCCGCGAGCCCCGACGCTTACGACGAGCCTCGCGCCTCCGCTCCCGCGGGGCTTGGGCTAACGGCGCGTCCGAGGCCGCCGTCGTCGAAGCGGCTGCGGCCGCTGCCGCGTTGCCCTCGGCCTTGGGCTCGGCCTCGTCGTCCTCCGCCTCCTCGCCCTTGTCGTCGGCCTGGTCTGCTTCCTCGCCGGCCGCTGCTTCGTCGGAGCGGTCGGCCGCGGCATCCTCGTCTTGGTCTTCGTCCTCGTCGTATTCCCCCTCGTCGTCCTCATACTCGTCTTCGTCGTCGGGCGGCGCGGGCATGATGATCGCCATCACGAAGTAGGCGACGAGCAGCACGCCGCCGGTGAAGACGGCGCCCAGCACCCAAAGCAGCCGGATGATGACGGGGTCGACGTCGAAGTACTCCGCCATCCCGCCGGCCACGCCCGTGAGCATTCGGTCCGAGTGGCTGCGGGTCAGCCGGTTATCCATGAAGGGCCTTTCCGCGGTTGTGTGTGTCGTGCATCGTCACGGTAAGCCGTGGGCGGCGCGCCGCCATCGCCCCAAGGCCGTAATTTTCGGCCCGTCGAATCGGCCAAAAGGACTAGGCGCGCGAAGGCGGGCGGTCGGCCGGGACTAGCGGACGCTGATGTCGCCCGCGCCTGCGCCGATGCTGATCGTCACGCGGTTGTCAGCATTCTCGAAGTCGGGGGAGGCGTAGCGGCCGTCGCCCTGCGAGGGGAAGCGCGCGGTATCGATGCCGCCACTGGACCCGCCGCCCTCGACGTCGATCCGGGCCGCCACGCCTGCCGGAACCGTGATGTGCAGGCGGGTCGCCGTGCCCGCGAAGTTGACGCTGGTGCGTCCCGCAGTGGCCGGTAACGTGACCTCAATGTTGGCGCCGCCCGGAATGACCCGCAGGGATTTCACGTTCAACGCCCGCAGGTCGAGATCGAGAGTGGTCGCGCCGCCGACCACGCTGAGGTCGGTCGCAACCCCGTTGGCCAGGCGCAGATTCCACTGTCCGGATGAGATGGGGCGACGCGGCGGGAACGCAATCTCCCAGGAGCCCAGCAGGCTGAAATCCAGCGCGCGGCGGCTGCCCGCGGAACGCATGCCTCCCGAAAACTGCGCCGCCGGGAAGGCCATCCCTTCGAATTCGCCGACCAGTAATTCCCCGGCGGGTGCACCGCCGCCAAGCGCGAGAACGCCACCGGACACGGTCAGGTTCAGCTCCATCGCCTGCACCGGTCCGTCCAGCGGCACCGCGACCGTCTCGGAGGCCGTCGGCAGAATCGGTGTTCGGTTCTCGCCGGCGGCTTGCCACCAGGCCGCGCCCAGGGTGACCGCTACGATGGCCAGCGCCGCCGCCGAGCCCGCCCGTGGGCGCCAGTGCGACAGCAGGAGATTGGCTACGGCAGCCGCCAGCCACAGGGGCCACAGGAGAAAGAACTCCCACCAGAAGCCGTCGGGCAGGACCTCGAAATCCCAGAGCAAGACGAAGACGCCAACAAGCAGCACGCCGCCGACCAGGGCGAAGCCCTTGCGACCTCCGCGCTCCTTCACCCGGCCCTCCCGATTGGCCCGCTGTGGGCGAGGACCTGCACGCCGCCCGCCCGCTCAGCGTCGCTGCTGTGAAGTCGCATACCTTAGCCCGTGACACTGGCTCGGCAGGGCCGAAGCTCCGATCGGGATAAGGACCATACCGACCGGGCGAATGCCGAGGACCCGCCAGGGAGCGAGACAATGACGGAGCTGATGTCGAAACACGTCCTCATGCTCGCCGCCACATCGCTGGCACGCACTCGCTGTCGCGTCGAGGCAGCCGCAGAGCTCCGGCGCGGCGATTCCCTGGCTGGGCAGCTGTTGCCACGCGGCTCCAAGCCGTGAGCCGGCGGCCGCCTTCGCCCCGGGGCCGAAGATTCCAGCCCGCCGAATCGGGCCGTAGGGCCGAATCCGGCGGCCCCGAGGGACAAGCCGCGAACCGATCCCGGTCGGTGCGCCTGCATGTGTTCCTGGCACGGGCGGGCGCCGGCTCGCGTCGCGCAATGGAAGCGGCCATTGCTGCAGGCCGCGTCCAGGTCAACGACCAAATCGTGACCACGCTTGGCACGCGGATCGACCCGTCGCACGCGGACGTGCGCCTGGACGAGCAGCCGATCAGCACGTTGCCCGGCTGCCGCCTGGTGGTGGCCGTCCACAAACCGCCCGGGGTCATCACCACCGCGCGCGATCCCGAGGGCCGCCCCACCGTCCTGGACCTGCTGCCGCCGGACCTGCGCGAGGTACGCCTCTATCCCGTAGGACGCCTCGACGCGCCCTCCGAAGGGCTGGTGCTGCTAACCAATGACGGCGAACTGGCCGAGCGCCTGATGCACCCGCGCTACGGGCACGAGCGCGAGTACTCGGCGGAGGTGCGCGGCAACCCGCCGCGCGACTTGCCGAGGCGATTCGCCGATGGCATATCGATCGGTGAGCCGCGTCCGGCCCGCGCGGAGGTGCGCAACCTGCGCCAGCACCGCGGCGGCGCAACGCTGCGCCTGGTCCTGCGCGAAGGCCGCTACCGCCAGATCCGACGCATGCTCACCGCCGTTGGGGTCAAGGTCGTGACCCTTCGCCGCCTTCGCATTGCTACCGTCCGTCTGGGCGGGCTGGCGCCCGGCGCGGTCCGCGTGCTCAACGCCGACCAGTGCGCCGAACTGAAAGCCGCGGTCGCTAGTCCCCCGTCAGCCGCCGCCGCTGGTCAGGCGTAAGCGACCAGCCCACCGCGCCCACGGCTTCGTCCACCCGCTCCACCCGGTCGGTCTTGGGAATCGCCATCACGCCGGGCCGATCGATCACCCAGTTCAACAAAACCTGCGCCGGCGTCTTGCCAACTTCTGCCGCCACCTCGTCCAGCCGTTCCAGGGCCGGGTCTCCGAATTCCCCCTTCACCAGCGGGCTGAAGCCGATCACCGTGATCCCGTTTTCCTGGCAATACGGCAGGATCGCGTCCTCGATCTGGCGGGCGGCCACGCTGTAGCGCACCTGGTTGGCCACCAGCGGCACATCGCCCAGCGCGTCCTGCGCTTCCTTCATGTCGTCCACCGAATAGTTGCTCACCCCCACAAAGCGCACCCTGCCGTCGGCAACTAGCTGCCGCATGGCCCGCATCGTCTCCGGGATCGGGATGTCGGGATTCGGGTGATGGACCTGGTACAGGTCGATGCGGTCCGTCTCCAGCCGCTCCAGGCTCGCGTCGGCGTGGGACAGCACATCGTCATAAGCCAGGTTGGCGGGCGAGACCTTGGTGGCGATGAAGTACTCGTCGCGCAATTCGCCGATGTCCCGCGCCACCTGGGCTTCGGACCCGTAGGCCTCGGCCGTATCCACGAAGGCCGCGCCCAGCTCGTGCGCCCGGCGTAGCACGCCCGCGCCGCCCCGGTACTGCCAGGCGCCGAATCCGATCTTGGGAATCTGTGTCGTCGTTCGTCCGAGTGGCAGGTATTCCATGGCGAGCTCACGTGCGGGCTGTCCCTTACGACTATGGCGGCGACCGCCAGCCCTGTCGAATGCCCGGACCCCGCCTGTGGGAGACTGCCCGCCCACGCTTCCCGCTGGACTGCCCATGCCGCCGCGCGCGCCGATTGGCGGGGTGCCGCTGTTCGACTCGGCCGAGGGCGTCACGCTCCTGAGCCCGGAAGTCGACGCTCCCGGCTACTGGGTCGGCGCGCCCGCCCTCTGGCTGGATGACGACGCGCTCTACCTGAGCGTCCGGTGGCGGCGGCCGGTGGACCAGGGGCGCGGCTGGAAGTCCGAGATCTTCCGGCTACGCGATATCGCCACCCTCGAACCGGTCTGGGCCTGCACCGCGGACCAGTTCGACACCGAGTCCCTTGAACGCTCGGCCCTTGTCCGCATCCCCGGCGGCGCCTGGCGCTACTACGTCAGCTACCTGGACCCCGCCGACCGCCGCTGGCGCATCGACATGCTCGAAGCCGACGAACTCACCGCCCTTGACCCCGCCCAACGCATCCCCGTCCTCGACGCCGCCAACACGTTCTCGGAAGGCGTCAAGGATCCCGTGGTGCTGCTGCTGGACGGCCTGTTCTACCTGTTCGCCGGCTACGGCCCGCGCGACCGCGTGGCCGACGGCGCAACCCGCGAACAGCTGCACGGCACCGGCAACGTCTTCACCACCGGGCTGGTGGAGCATCCCACCGGTCTCTGGGTCTCGGCCGACGGCCGCCGCTTCGGCTTCGAGCGCGACATCGTGACCCCCGGCCAAGGCTGGGACGCCAACGTCACCCGCGTCAGCACCGTCATGCCCACCGACGCCGGCTTCCTCATCTACTACGACGGGCGCACCACCGAGGGCGACGTGTACGAGGACCGCACCGGCATGGTCTTCTCGCAGGACCTCGGCACCACCGTGCGCCATTCCGACGACGGTCCCCTGCTGCAGGGGCACACAGGAACGCGCTGCCTGCGCTACCTGGATTACGCCGTGCTGGGCGATTCCCTGTTCTACGTCTACGAGACAGCCACGGCCAACGGCGCCCACGAACTCCGCGCCAGCCGGGCGCGGCTCCAATAGGCGACATCGAGTGATCCCGGCCCGGCCACGGACCGGGCTGGCCCACGTAAAATAGCCGCGCTTTGTGTCGGCCGCGGATAGCGGCCCGGCCCTTACGAATTGCCAAGACCCGTGCCGCAGTGGAATTGGACGAGCCAGGCCTGATGGACATCGGCCAAATCGTCCAGGACATCGTCAAGGATCCGGCGGCGCTCGGGCAGATCATCCTCTTCGACCTGATTCTCAGCGGCGACAACGCCGTGGTCATCGGGGTCGTCGCCAGCCGCTTGCAGGGACGCCAGCGGCGCTGGGCCATCATCATCGGGGCCGGCGGCGCCGTGGTGCTGCGCATCGCGCTGGCCTCCATTGCCACCCTGCTCCTGCAGGCGCCCGCCATATCAATGATCGGGGGCCTGGCCCTGTTCTGGGTCGCCTGGCGCTTGCTCAAGCCTGAGGGTGACGAAGAACACGACGCCGCGACCTCGTTCCCCGAGGCCATCCGCTTGATCATCTTGGCCGACGTGGTGATGAGCCTGGACAACGTCCTTACCGTCGCCGGCACCGCCCACGGCAACATCCCGCTGCTGGTCTTCGGGCTGGCGCTCTCGATCCCGCTGCTGTTCGTGGGCGCTGGGCTGATCGCCCTGGCCACCGACAAGGCGCCGATCATCATCTACATCGGCAGCGCGTTGATCTTCCGCATCGCCGTCGTGCTGATCGTGGACGACAAGCTGGTGCACGACTTCCTGACGCCCAGCCTCTGGTTCGAGCACGTGATTCCGTGGCTGGTGGCGTTCGGCGGTCCCGCCCTCTACGTCGCGCTGGCCAAGCGAGGCGGCCGAGCCATCGTCCCGTTCTGGGCCAACCCATTCGCTAAGGAGACCTGAGCAAGGCGCTCCGCGCTCTCGGCGCGGACTCCGCGGTCACCGCATGCCTTGGACGTGCGACGATGGCGCGCTCACCGCACATCCGAGGCTCCCATGTACAAGCTCCTGCACACCCGCATCCGCGTCAGCGACCTGGAACAGTCGATCCGCTTCTACGAGGACAACCTCGGTTTCAAGGTCTTCAGCCGCTCCGAACGTTCGCCCCACGGCAACCAGATCGTCCACCTGGAACTGCCGGGCAACGACCACACCATTGAGCTCACCTACTCGGCGGACTACGACCTCAACGTCCCCGAAGACCTCATGCACTTCGCCATCGGCGTGCCCGACCTGATCGCTTTTTGCGACGAGCTCGAAGGCAAGGGCCTGGAAATCTGGCCCGACCACTGGCGGGAAAGCTTCCCCACCGGCCTCAAAATGGCCTTCGTCGACGACCCCGACGGCTACGAAATCGAGCTATTGGAGCGCTGAAACTCCAGGCACGCCGGCGCGGACTACTCGAAGACGTCGAACCCTTCCGTCTGAAAGTCCGCGTCATAGGCCAGGGCGGCAGTGGACTGGTACTTCCGCATCACCACGAAGCTCATGCAGTCCACCAGGCTCAGGCCTCGCCGGTTGTGCTGCTCGAACAGCGTCACAGCCTCGGAGTGGTCGTCCGGCGTCACCCAGTGAACCGTGAAGTTCTGCGCGTCGGATAGGAACGCCCGGGCGCTGGGCATGCCCAGGCGCCGCTGCAGCAGCGCGACGATCTCGATCAGCACATAGTTGTGCGTCAGCAGCGGCTGGCCGCTGGCCACTACGCGCTGCATGGCACGTACGGCGCGGGTGTGGTGCAGGTCGTTGACGTCCGCCAGCGCCAGCGCGGCCGACGTGTCAAAGAAGATCAGCCGCCGAAGTCCTCGGCCAGCGCGTCGTCATGACGCTCCGACAGCGGCTGCGGACCGCCGGGCTCCGACCGGCCGGAACCTATGAAGGAAAAGTTTGCCAGCGAGTCCGGCCGCCTGGTTGGCGTGGCCACGTATTGCGCCACCGCCTCGCGCACCACCGCCGACATGGACTTGCCCTCGGCAAAGGCGCGCTGCTTGGCCAGTTCGTACAGCGGTTCGTCCAACTGGATCTGCGTGCGCCGCA
>JAPOXI010000010.1:0-4252 GCA_026707185.1 Chloroflexota bacterium | reverse complement strand
TCGAACATCAGGCCGTTATCCAGCGAGTAGGCCGTGCCTTCGCTGCCCAGCACGTGCACGTCCAGGAATCCGCGGTGCGGGATGAAGTAGCCCACGGCCCCATTGGCGTAGCCGACCTGGAAGTGACCGACATACGGGTCGGCAACCTCCCAGCCCGGTGAGGGCAGGTAGCGATGGTTCTCCGCGTCGTATTCCGGGTGCGCGCGCCGCGGCTCCGGGTCGAACGGATCCCCGGCCTCGATCAGCCGGCCGCTCACCCACTGCGGCTGCGGATCGCCCAGCAGCATCGAGACCAGGTCCAGCGTGTGCGGGTGGTGCTTGATCAGGTCGGTGTAGGCGAACATCAGCGCGGCCTGCGGTTCGCCAATCTCGCCGGCGGCTATGGCCTCCGCCAGCGCCCGAAATCCCACGTGGTGGCGGCGCATCGCGCCCCAGTTGAACGCCACACCGTTGCGCGTCATGGCATCCCGGATCCGGTCCGCCTCGGCCAGCGAGGCGCACAGCCCCTTCTCGCTGTAGATGGCCCGCACGCCGTGCTCGGCGCAATAGATCAGCGGCTCGGCCCGCGCAAATGAGGGCGTGGTCACGCTCACGATGTCCGGCCGTTCCGTGTCGATCATCTCGTGGTAGTCGAGATAGGTGTTGGTGATCCCGAACCGCTCGCTAAAGCGCTGCAAACGCTCGGCCCCGCGGTTGGCCACCGCCACCACCTCGGTTTCCTCGATGTACTCGTAGGCCGAGAAATGGCCGTACGGGAGGTTCGGGTCCCCGAGCGGAATCTCGTCCTCGATCAACCCGCCCATCCGGCCCGTCCCAATAATCGCGACTCGGTACTTGCCTGCCATCAACCCACCTCTCGGCCCACCGTCGCGCCATGCTCACCCAGCCACCCCGCGGCGGCAACCTGCCCGGCCGCGTCCCATTGGGCACAATCGCGGCGACATCGACGACGTGGACGCAAATTCATGACCAAAGCGACCATCCTCCGCAGCCGGCTGGCCGGCGACCAGATCATCGTGCTGCCGGGCGCCTACGACGCCCTGTCGGCCAAGCTGATCGAGCAGGCCGGCTTCACGCAGTTCTTCACCACCGGCTTCGGCCTGGCCGCCAGCACTCTCGGCGAACCCGACATCGGCTTGCTCACCCAGACCGAGACGCTGGACCGCGCCCGCCGCATCGCCCACACCGTGGACATTCCGCTGGTGGCCGACATGGATACCGGCTACGGCAACCCCATCAACGTCATCCGCACCGTGCGCGAGTGCGTCCAGGCCGGCATCGCCGGCATCATCCTGGAAGACCAGGAGTGGCCCAAGCGCTGCGGCCACCTGGAAGGCAAGCGCGTCGTGCCCCTTGAGGACCACGTGCAAAAGCTGCGCGCCGCCGTCCACGCCCGTGGCGACGACGACCTGGTCATCATCGCCCGCACCGACGCCCGCGCCGTCAACGGGCTGGACGACGCCATCGCGCGCAGCCACGCCAACGTGGAAGCCGGCGCCGACGTCGTCTTCATCGAAGCCCCCCGCTCCCTGGACGAGCTGCGCGCCGTCCGCGCGGCCTTTGCCCCCGAGATACCCCTCTTCGCCAACATGATCGAGGACGGCGTCACGCCCTTCCTCTCGGCGTCCGAGCTGCAGGACCTTGGCTACATGATGGTCGTCTACCCGCTCTCAGGCCTCTTCGCCGCAACCGCCGCCCTGCAACGCACCTTCGCCGCCCTCGTGGCCGACGGCACCACGGCCGGCGCAGGGCGGATGGCCGGCCTGGAAGAGTTCAAGGACATCATCGGCGTGCCCGCCTACGGCGAACTGGAGCGCGAATTCGTCAGCTAGCACCGCGTCGGTTTGGGTGGCGGTTCGTCCGGCGTCGGTTCGACATTTCACGAACCGGTGGCGCGGACCGTACTAGCGTTGGAGGAACGGGGCGCGCCGGCCGGGGCGCCCTCGTCGGGCGTTATTTCGACGGCCGGCTACGGCGACTCGGCCACCGGCACCTCCGGCTTGGGCGGAACGGAAGGAATCGCGGTGACCGTCTTCGGTAGGACACGCAGGCTGGCGGCCACCTGGGGCGCATTGGCCCTGGTCGTCCTGGCGGGAATCGCGTGCGGCGAGTCTGCCTCCACGGCGGCCGCCACTCCCACCGCCGGCGCCGAAACCGCCAGCGCGCCGGCACCGCCACAGGTTCCCGGCACGCCAACGCCAACCGAGGCTCCGACCCCGCGGCTGGAGCCCACGCCAACCGCCACGCCCCCAGACTCCCCAACCCCAACCGCCACGCCGACGCCACAGCCCACGGCTACCCCAACGCCGACCCCGGAGGCTGCTGCGAGCCAAGGCGGAATTGACTGGAGCCCGTGCGAGTCCAGCCGCGCGTTCGAGTGCGCCTTCGTGAAAGTCCCAGCGGACTACCGGGATCCCGAGTCCGGCACGCTCGCCATCGCGGTCAACGTGCATCGCGCCACGTCGCCGCGGCAACGTATCGGCTATCTCCTGGTGAATCCCGGCGGTCCCGGCGAGAGCGGGATGGGCTTGGTCGAAGCCATTCGGTCCGGCTTCCCGCCATTCGCCGCTGAACTCGTCCGTCACTTCGACATCGTTGGGTTCGACCCCCGCGGCGTCGGGGCGTCGGATCCCAAATTCGAGTGCGGCGCCCCTGGCGAGCAGCTCGAACTGCGTCTCACCATCGACGCGCCCGTCGACACGCCGGACGAAGTCGCGGCCGGCGAAGCCGCGGCCGGGCTGTGCATCGAATCCATGGGTACGGTCGGCGGGCTGTTGCACACGGCCTACGTCGCCAGGGACATGGACGAGATACGAAAGGCCCTGGGCGTTCGGCAGATTTCGTACCTGGGCTACTCCTACGGCTCGGCGCTCGGCGTCTGGTACGCCACCCTCTTTCCCGATTCGGTTCGGGCCATGGTCGTCGACGGTGCGGACAACCCGGTCGATGCTGAAGCCGACCGGCAGGGGCGCATTGCCGATGCCATCGAGGAAACGGCATCGATCGCCGGCTTGCTCGAAAAGGCGCTCACGGCCTGCGACAGTCCCAGCTGCCCGATTTACAACAACGGCGACCCGCTCGGCTACTTCCGGCAGGCCAGTGAAAAGCTGCACCTGGTCAATGAAGCGTCCGGCAATCATTCCGATGCGGCCTGGTTCGCTGTGGTCTCGCCCCTCTACGCCGAGTTCCTTTGGCCGGTCCTGTGGGACGCGTTGTATCTGCTCAACGAGCATGACGACCCGTCGATCCTGCTTGAGTTCGCCGACTTCCAGTGGGAAGAGGACGGCCCGCGCGTGGCGCGAATGCCGGAGCACGTCGGCTGCCTGGACAGTTGGGTGCTCCATCCGGACCTGGATCGCGCGACGCGGCTGGCCGACGGCGAGGCGTTTGACGCCGCCCTGGACGAGCAACTGCCCCTGCTGACGCTGCTGGGCCGCCCGCTGTTCTCCCCCTGTCCGTTCTACGACCAGTTCGCACCGCCGCCGCTTGCAGGCCCGCTTGACGGGGGAGGTGTCCCCATCCTGGTTGTCGGCAATCACGGCGATCCGGTCACGCCCTTGATCGAGTCCGAAGAGCTGATCCGGGAACAACTCTCGAACGGCTATCTGCTGGAGACCTCACACGCCTCGCACATCGTCTACCCGCACAACCAGTGCGTGAAGGAGCACGTGCATCGCGTGCTGATCGACGGCGAATACCCCGGCGAGCGGCGGATCATTTGCGAGCGCGAAGATCGAGGACTCCCGTTCTAGCCGCCGTCCGTCGACGGGGTCAGGCCGGAGCCACATGTCGGTATCCGAGGGTCAGACGCTCCGGCAGGCCGCGATGAATTCCTGCGAGTCGGCCGTGAAGCACCAGCGCTCCAGGTCGTGCAGCACGGCGTTGGTGACCTGCAGGCCGTCGTAAGTCTCGCGCGTCTCGATCCCGCTGGTGCAGTCCCGCAGCAGGATCGGCGCGTAGCCACGGTTGCGCATCGCATGGATCCCGTAGTCGCGAAAGCGCACGCAGATATTCGTGGCGAACCCGACGTAGACCAGGTGCACCAGCCGCAGGTCGCGCAGCACCCGCTGCATCTGCTCGCCGGTGGCGATCACGATGTCGTCGGGCTCCGGCGCCACGGCCTGGTGAATCGTGCGGAACCGGTGCCACGGCTCGGGCGGCTTGTCGGCGCTGTCCGGCGGCAGTTCGCCCGGCGCGCGCCGTAGCGACTCATACGGTCCGGTCACGGCGCGATAGGCCGCCGGCGGCCAGC
>JAPOXI010000035.1 GCA_026707185.1 Chloroflexota bacterium | reverse complement strand
GCGGCTGCGCCGGCATCGGAAACGCCCCGTCGAACCCGTCGAACGACATCATCTGGGTATACGAATACCGCAAACCTGCCGACCGCAACGTACGCGCCGACGGCACATTCCATGGCGACGTCGTAGCCAGGGCTAGGTTTCCCCGTTCGATGATCGCCGTACCGGCTGCCCCAACAATGGCGCGACCCAAACCGTGCCCCCGCGCCTCCGGCATCACGTCCATCCCGATTTCCTCAACGCCATCGCTGTAGTGAAGCACCCCCGCCAGCGCCACCAGCTCGCCTTCCTCGATAACGCCATACCCCTCGTGCGCCTCGCCTCCATAGCAGTGCCAGAAGCGCTTGTAGTCAACCTCAGCCAAGTCGTCCTCGCCGATTCTGACCACCCGCGGGTCTTTCGGGTCGTTCCAGGTCGATGCGTCACCGAAAAAGAAGAACACAGGCCCCCAGGCGCTCTGCCCGTCCGGCTGCGTCACTCGCGCCAGCTCATAGGCTCCGAACGTAGAAAACAACATGTCCGGATGCATGTTCGTCACCACCGGCCGTAGCGCCTCCAGCCAGTCGTTCCGCGCGCTGACCAGTGATCCTCGGTCAAGCCGAATAGCGGCCAGCGGTAGCTCCCCTGCGTCGGCTGGCCGCCCGATGACAGGAATCGGGTCGGCACCAAACGCGTCCAGGCCCGCACCCATTGTGGACTCAATCATGGCCACAACTCGCGGCGACAGAAACGGCCGCCAGCCATTGGGAAGCACCTCGGTCACTCGGGCCGTTCTTCCTTCGGACGAGGCTGCAGGAACGACCCGTTCAACTGGCCCTCTGCAATTGGACTGGCAGGTAAGGTGCCCAGGAAGGGTCGAGTGCATGAGTAACAAACCGGCCCAGGAGATGCGAGTACGGAGAACGAGGGTGCGTGGGGCGGCGGCGCAGGCGCATGTTGGCCCCGCTTGGCGTACGTCCGGCCTTGCGCAGGTTGCAGGGACGGCAAGCTGTCACCAGGTTGTCCCATCGACGGCGTCCGCCCAGCCGCCGCGGTTTTACGTGGTCGATCGTCATGTCCGGACCGTGAGTTCCGCAGTACTGACAGGTGTGAGAGTCGCGCACTAAGACCTCACGCCGACTCAGCTTGATCGTCGGGCGTGGGCGCCGGACGTAGTAACGCAGGCGGATGACGCTGGGCCTCGGAACGTCACGAACTGGCGTGCGCAATGGACGCGCGTGATGCGCCAGGGGCTCGGCCTTGCCTTTGGCGAGAAGCACGATCGCACGTCGCACGCGACAGACGTTTAGCGGCTCGTAGTTCTGATTCAGCAGCAGAACCGGCGTATCCACAGGCCCCCAGCACGTCGCGGCTAGCCGCGTTCATGGTACAGGGCAACAGCCAAGCAGCAGCGTCGGCGCGGCCGGCGAATCTGTCGGGCGTCTTTCCCCCTGCGCTCGTATGCTTGCGGGTGGTGACCGAGCAACAACCCCCGGACCATTGGTATCTGGTCCGATTCACGAAGACTGGCGCCGCGCGCTTTCTCTCCCAGCACGATGTGCGTCGGGCTTGGGAACGTGTGACGCGGCGGGCCGGGTTGCCGCTTGCCTACAGCCGCGGCTTCAGTCCCAAGCCGCGACTCAGTTTCGGTCCACCACTTCCGGTGGGCGCGGAGGGCCGTCGCGAGTACGTGACAATGGGGCTGCGCGCCGCGCTTGATGCGGTCGATGTTGAAAAACGGCTGGCTGCCGCCGCTATCCCGGGCATGGCCGTGGTAGAAGTCGCGAAGGCATCGGGCCGTCGAGTCCGCACGTTCTGGGCCACGTACGAGCTTACAGTCGACCCTGCGCCAGCCGACCTGGATGCCCGCGTACAGCGCCTCCTAGCACAGGCCAAGGTGGAAATCGAGCGCGTCCGCGACCCGGAAGGAGTCCGGCGTGACATTCGACCTGGAATAGGTGCGCTGACGTCCGAAAACGGCACGTTGCTTGCACGGCTTCGAATCGCCCAGGACGAAATTGTGACCTCCCGCGACCTTGCACTCGCTCTACGAGTCGAAGCAACAATGACGACCCGCACTGACATTGAGCTCGAAGCCGTCGGCTGACGTCCAAGGGCGACTCGAGGCTGTCCTTGCCTCGGCCATGCAGCCGACGTCAGGACGTCTTCGCTTCGTTCGAACTGGACTCTGGCGCTGGAACGCTGGCGATGCCGAATTGGCGCTCAAGCTCTTCGACGGTGTGAGTGCCCACGAGCGACTCCGTACCGAAGCGGCCCTCTATCAAGATTTATGTCGAGTACGTGCTCCGGTGCCGGGATTCGTCGCCGCCGACGCGGATGCGCTAGCGCTAGCCCGAGTCTGGATTCCAGGCACGACGCTTTACGAGCAATTGGCAGCGGATGAACCGCCCGGCCAGTCCCAGGCGTGGGCCGTGCGCGACGCCTGGTTGCGACTTCTCAACTCATTGGCCCCGTGGAACGCGCGCATTGCGTCGACCCGTCGTGAGGCAGCCCGACGAAAACGAGGCAGGGAACTCTCGGCAGTTGCCCAGGCCCTGATGGATGCGATGCCAAGACTACCCACCGACGCGATTCATGCCCTGTGCCAGACCGTAACTGTCCGCGACCCGGTTCTTCTGCCGCTTGACGCATCACCGTCCAACGTCGTCATCGACGGAAAGAGGGTCACCTTCATCGACTTGGAACTGCTCGGGCTTGACTTTGCGGACTGGACGTACGCGAAGTATGTGTCCGCCGCAAATGAGACCGGGACGCTTCGCAGCCTTGCTGCTGTGCATCCAGACGATTCGGGGCTGCCCGGCCTTGATGCGTCGGTCGCGCTACTGTCGCTGGCGCGAGTCGCTGGCCTTTGGAACGGGCCTCGGATCGCGACCGAGTCGCTGGCGAACGTGCTGTCTGGCAGTTCATGGGCGATCAGGCGGATTCGTCAAAGCCTTGGTCTAGAATCAAGCGTCACGTCCGATAGCGGATAGCGGAAACGAGCAAGCCATGGCTGCTGGCAACGACTCTGGGACCAACCAACCCTTCCAACCGCGGGGACGCGATCTGGTGATCGGCGGGATTCCGTGGATCGCGCGGATGTCGGACAAGGCCCGCGCCAAGGCGGACGGCACCATCGACGACTACATCTATCCATGCCCCATCGACCGGCGCGTTCTGGGTGAACTGGGGATGAGCGCCGACGAATTCATGGAAATCTCGGTCTCGTCGGGCACGGACGCCGAGCTCGTTCGCCAGGTACGCGAACGCCGGGCGGCTCCCGAACCGGCGGCTGGTGCCTGAACCCCGCGACGACCTCGTCTCCCATCTGAATAGAGTTCTCGAGGTCCAGGCCTTTCCGGACTACGGTCCGATGGGCCTGCAAGTCCACGGGCGCCCCTCGGTCAGCACGGTGGTCACGGCCGTATCCGCCAGCCGAGCCCTCTTTGAAGCCGCGGCTGAAAGGGACGCGGGTTTCGTCGTCGTGCATCACGGCCTGTTTTGGAACAGCGACTCACGGGTTATCGACCCGATGCTGCGCGAACGCTTGCGTGTCCTTTTCGATTACGACATCAGCCTTGCGGCCTACCACCTGGCTCTGGATGGTCATCCCACGCTCGGCAACAACGCACGCATCATTCAGTCGCTGGGCTTTCAGAAGGAGCGCGTTGGATTCGCATACGCAGGCGAGCGGCCGGTCGGCTGGTTCGGCTCGGTATCTGACCCGGTGCCGGCTGAGGAGCTTGCTCAGCGAGCGAGGGACGCCATCGGTCCTCTACACGCGTTCTACGCCAACGGCCCCGCCGAGATCCGGAGAATTGCCGTCTGTAGCGGCGGCGGCCCCAAGTACTTTCAAGAAGCCGCGGCCAAGGGCTGCGAGGCGTTCATCACCGGCGACTTGTTCGAACCCGTCGAAATGTGGAGCCGCGAGCTTGGTGTCCACTTCCTGGCCGCTGGCCACTACGCGACAGAGGTTTTTGGCGTCCAGGCCCTGGCCAAACTGATCAGCGCGGAACTCGACTGCGAGGCCGAATTCTTGGACCTTCCAACGAACGCCTGATCCCTAGCGTCTCGTGGCGCTGCCTGCTCCGATAACAGCCACGGCCTGACTCGCCGCCGGGATCGCGAGCACCCTTGTGAGCAGGCTTGCCGCTCCCAATACCAGCAATGACGCAACCAGCGCCATGAGTGACGCACTCGTTGATTCACCGGAGACCGCTGTGCGGCCGAGCTCAATTGCCGCCGAGACGGCAGCCAGACACGAGGCAAGCCAGGCACCGCGCACCGCGACATAAACGAAAGTCAGCGGTGCCATGGCCAGTACATTGACGCCGTGGCTCCGCAGTCGCGGATAGCGCAGGGCGCCAACGGCGCCATCCTGGCAGTTGGCGGCGGCGTGCAGAGCGCTGCCAGGGCCAGCCTTGGCCACCAGCGCCTCGAACGCCCGCAATCGTCCCGGCAAACGCCAAAAGGCCTCAAAGTCCACCGCGAGGTTAGTCATGGTCCAGCCAAAGAAGTAGCCGATGAGCACAATGGCCAACAAGTAGATCACCGGCAAACTGGCGCCCCAGCTTCCTGGATCCTCCGGGTCGAGAAAACCACCCGCAACGGCCCCAAGTGCGTAGAGGGGCCCCATCCCAACCGCGGTAAAGATGATGATGACGATCAACGCCTCGACGAGATCATGCCGGAAAGTACGCATTTCACCGCCACCTGGCCGGGTTTGCCGGCGCCTGCGCGAACACTCTACCCGTGCGGCGCGGACGGGCAGGCCGGATGAATCGCCCTAGGACCCTGAGCGCGACCGGGCGCGCATGCCCTCCAGCATCTCCGAGAGGCGAACGTCAAGCAGGTCCATCGATCGGGCAACGTAGCCGTCGCCGTCACGCTCGGCGATCACAATTGCCGCCGCGCCCACCTCCGGCTTGATGCCGGTTTCGAGCTGGCTGAGGTCAATGGTCACCTCGTTGCCCAGCATAGTGAACATCTCTATGAAGTCGTCGCGCACGGCCGTCACCTCGCCTACGGCAATCACCATGCCGCCTGCCTGTACGGCTTGCCGCTCAGGCGCGATGCGCTCGAATCGGCGCATGAAAGGGGAGTCGCCACGGAAGAATTCGCGCGGAGACACTTCAATCCGCGGCACGACAATCACGCGCCGGGAGCCCCACCAATCGTGGAAGCGACCACGACCGTCCTTGCTCCGCTCGTACCGATCGCCAGAGCGCTGTCGCTCGGAGCGCGAATAGCGGTCGTTATCCCACTCGTCGTGACCCCGCCCGGACACTCGCGAATCGGCCTTGGTCTTGGACCGCTCGTTCTCCATGTGCGCAACTACTCGTTCCGAGGAGTCGGCCGATCCGCCGCGAGCCAGCGCCAAACCAAGCGCTGCCCCGCCGACGGCCAGCGAGATCACCGCCAATACGATTACCGACGTCAAACGAGCCGAAAACTTCCACCGCATGAGGACACCCATCAAGCAAGCCGCCACACCACTATCGTCTCACCATCGAGCCGGGTGAATCGTGAAGCGCCTCACGTTTCAGTCCGGAGACACTCGGAGCCGACCGTCGGTGTTGCTACCATCGTCGGCGTCGCTCGCGGGCTCCGGCTCCGCGAACGCGCGAGCCTCCGTAGCTCAATTGGAAGAGCAGCTGACTCTTAATCAGTTGGTTGTAGGTTCGAGTCCTACCGGGGGTACCACGAACAGCTTCCTCGCTGACTGCGCGAACTAAGGTCCGGCTTTACTCTTCCATGCGCTCATCTGACGACTTTGAGACCCGTGCAGACGTCTGGGCCGGCCGCGCCGAGGAGCGCGAGGCCAACCTGGCCAACTGGAATGACCGCGCGGCCGCGCACCTCGCATCACCTGGCTATGACGTCGAAGGGTTTATCGCGGAGCCCAGCAGGATCGGCAAGGCCGTCAAACTGGATCGAGAAGAGATTGGCGACGTCCGCGGCCAGTCTCTTCTCCACCTGCAATGCCACATCGGCCTGGATACGCACTCCTGGGCACGGCTCGGCGCCCAGGTAACAGGTCTCGACTTCTCGCCGCCGGCAATTGACGCAGCACGCGAAATTAGTCGCCGTACGCAAACACCCGCAGAATTCGTGCTGGCTGATGTATATGAAGCGCCAGAGGTTCTCCGGCGGACCTACGACATCGTTTATGCCAGCGAAGGCGTGCTGTGCTGGCTGCCGGATGTCGCCGCCTGGGCGCGCGTCCTGCGTCGCCTCACACGACCCGGCGGAATGGCATACATCCGCGACGGGCACCCAATCTTTCACACGCTGGATCACGATCGTTCTGACGGCCGACTTGAACTCGTCGGTTCGTACTTCGAAGGCCCTGCGCACCGATACGACGAGCCCGGTACCTACGTGGAATCTGCTATCCAAATCGAGCACACCGTGAACTACGAGTGGGATCACGGCCTCGGCGAGATCGTGAACGCCTTCATTCAAGCCGGATTCCGCATCGAGGCACTGCGGGAATACGCAGTCTCGGCGTACCGGGCCTTGCCGAGCATGGTCAAAGGCCAGGACGGCTGGTGGCGATTGCCTGCTCAATCCGGCCAGGCGCCGACCATGTTCTCGCTTCGCGCAACGCTGCCCGATTAGAAGGGCTTATCACCGATCACTCTTTGGCCCGTCGGCTCAATCACCGCATCGGCAGGTGGACCTAGGACCCTTTGACTACGACCGATCGTCAACGCCGCGCCTCGTTAGACTAGGGACACGACGGCTATTCACGCGTCGGTTCGGCGGACGTCCCGGCTGTGACGGGCGCGGCATTCGGACTGCCGCAAGGTGTGACTGCAATGGCGCAAGACTTCACGATGTATGTGGGCACGGTCGGTGGCGGCCTGAATGTGAGTTCCGACGGCGGCTCGTCCTGGAATCAGGTTCGAAGTCCGGTGCCGACCGAAAGCAACGTCCGAGCCGTCACGGTCTATCCGAACAACCCCAACCGTGTAATAGCCGGCACCGATGTCGGCGTCTTTCGCAGCGAAGACCAGGGTGAGACCTGGGAACAGCTCGACACGCCCATTGACGGCATCCACATCTGGACCATCACCGTCGATCCAGTCGATCCGAACATTCTCTTTGCCGGAACACGCCCCGGCGTATTCCGGTCCAGAGACGACGGTGCGACCTGGGAAGAGCTGCCGGTCAACGTGAACATGAACGGCCCAATCGACCCGCCGCGTACCACCACCGTGCTTGTGGATCCGCGCGATCACCAGACCGTCTGGGCCGGGGTCGAGGTCGCTGGTCTCTATCGAAGCAAAGACGGCGGCGATTCCTGGACAGCGCTCGCCAACGTCGGTCCGCAGCTGATGTACGACGATATTCACGGCCTGGCCATCCGCCCCGGCGACCCCACGCTGGTGTACTCCACCAGCCCCTTCGGCCTGGCCATCAGCACGGATGAAGGCGACAGCTGGGACCACCACAAATTCCCCAGCTTTGACCCCGGCGGCTCGTCCTATTGCCGCAACATCCTGGTTCGTCCGGACAATCCCGACGTCATGTTCGTGGGCAACGGCAACGGCATTCCCGGCGTCACCGGCGCAATCCGCCGCACCGTCGATGGCGGCGCCACCTGGGACACGCCCGAACTGCCGGTGACGCCAAACTCGGTCGTCTACTGCTTCAGCGCGCATGTGGATGTACCCGACTGCGTGGCGGCAGCCAGCATCTACGGCTACATCTACCTGAGCGATGACGGCGGCGGGACTTGGCGCAAGCTGGAGCGGGAGTTCGGCGAGATCCGGGCGGTGGCCATTAGTCCCAACTAGGGGGCGGACGGGTCCCGACGGGTCCGGTTACCGGATGGCCGATTCCGCTTCTCGCGGGCCTCGGCCGACCGCGCGTGCCGCGCTTTCTTACGTATACAGTCCGATCAGCCCACGTCGCGTGGCCCGGTTCGCAACGCGGTTAAAGAGCCAGATCCCGCCCAGCACACCGCCAATCGCACTGGCGGCCAGCACACCGAGTTCGACTTCAAACGGCACGATCGTTGGCGTCCCCAGCAGGGTGTGCCGCATGGCGTCGATCACGTAGGTATACGGCAGCGCCAGGCTCACCCAGCGAACTTCCCACGGCAGCATCGCCACGGGAAACGTGGAACCGGCCATGGTGAATATCAGGACGACGAAGATCGAAGCCAGGGCCGGCTGCCGTTGGGCAAGCCCCACCCCCGCAAAGGCGATTCCAAGTCCCCAGAACGCGATCAGGGCCAGGGCGAACACGGGAATAACCAGCGGATTGAACGCAGCAGGCGCCGCGTCCGGCAAGAAGAGCAGCGCTACTGCCAGCACGCCAAGCATGACCGTCCACTGGGCAATTTCCCAGCCCGTCACGCCCACGATCGGGATCCAGCGTGGACACGGCGTGGCCCAGACGTGTGGAAGCACGCCGGCCTCGCTTGCCCAGCGGAGGTACCCCTGGCCGCTGTATAGCCCCTGTTGAGCAATCTGCAAGGCCAGCCATCCCAGCGCCACGTAGCCGATGAAGTTCGACCCGCCTCCACTGGCTTCAAACCCTTCGCTTCCGAACGCGCGCTCGGCGAGCAGCCTAGTCGTCAACAGCAGGGCAAGCGCCAGCAGCGTCGAGACGTAGAACAGCTTCTGCCGCCCGAACTCCCGCCACTCGCGGACGAACGAGGCCCAGGCGGCCAGGGCCAGCGCGCGTCGTGTGCCTGCGAAGGGCCTCATATCGCGTCAATAACGCCGTGACGCCTGGCGGACCGCTCCAGCGCCCCAAAAATCCAGATCGAAATCGCACCGTACGCGGACGCCATGAGCAGCAGCACGGCGGCCGACCGCACGGCCTCGCCGGCGTCGGCAAACACCAGCGCGGCGCGCAATCCGCGCAGTATCCAGGTAAGCGGAACGAACTGGGCCACGACCTGGGCCCACTCGGGAAGGACGCCAACGGGATGTGCAACGCCGGCAAAGATTCCCGAAGCGATGACCGCGAGGTTGGACAAGGCCGCCGCCGCGCGATAGCGCACAACCAACCCCGCGAACGCTACACCAACGGCGAGGTTGGCGGCGTACGACGCCCCGAGCACCAGCAGGAGGGCGCCGGCTTCCAACGTCAGCGTGAATCGAAACACCGTCCAACTCGCGGCGAACATCGTGAGCGACTGCACCGCGATCCCGATTGAGCTGCCCATCGCGCGCCCCACGATCAGCAGGGGTTTGGCAAGTCGCCCGGTCCAGATCGCGCTCAACGTGCCTTGCTCTCGTTCACGTTGCAGCGTAATCGAGAGCAGGGTCAGGGTGGCTCCGGCCCAGGTCATGCCAATCACGCCGAGCGTTACAAATGCCAGGTAGTTCTCCGTCCCCGCCACCGACGCAAACCGTGCCGCCTGCTCGTGATTCGGGCCGGCCAGCGCACGCGCCCCCAGGATCCCCGGCAGCACCAGCGCGAACGCCGAGATCACGAGCGTGGTGACAAAGGCCCATTCGCGGCGGTGCACCTTCCAACCCATCACGGCCAGCGAGGCCACGGCCTGCCCGCCGCGCGCCAAACCCATCGCAGGAGCGTCAAATTGATTCAAGCGACCCTCCCAGGCGGCTTCCGGTCAGCTTGATGAAGGCGTCCTCCAGCGTGGCTTCCCGCAGGCGCGATTCAGTCACGGCCACACCAGCCGCCTTGAGGCTGGCTGCAATCCGTTCGGCGGACTGCCAGCCGCCGGGGGCGCTCACCGCAACTGCGATACCGCCGTCGTCCTGAACATCGCCCCACCAGAGCGCGTCGGCACCGAGAATCGGCCGTGCAGCCGCGGCGTCACCGTGTAGCTGCAACTCCAGCCGAGGCTCGACGCCGGCACTTGCGATCAGGGCGGCTGGCCGGTCTTCGGCCACAAGCCGTCCGTGATCGATGATTCCTACACGATCACAGACCTCGTCGGCTTCGTGCATGTTGTGGGTCGTCAGCAGCACCGCTTTGCCGGCTCCCTGCAGCGTCCGTATCAACTCGCGCGTCGCGCGCGCGGCGGCCGGATCGAGCGCCGCCGTGGGTTCGTCCAGCAGTAGCACCGGTGGGTCGTGCAGCAACGTCCGAGCCAGGTTCAGCCGCTGCTTCATGCCGGTGCTGTAGGTCTCCACCAGATCGTCGGCCCGCTCCGCCAGCCCTAGCTGCTCAAGCAGAGTGGCCGCTCGCTCATGGATCACCTGGCCAGGCATGAACTGCAGCCGCCCAAAGATCTCCAGGTTTTCGCGGCCTGTCAGCCGCCAGTAGACCCCTCGCTCCCCGGCGAACATGACGCCAATACGCGCCCGCACCGCACCGGAGTCTCGCTGGGTGTCATAGCCGCAGATTCGGGCGGCGCCCGTCGTTGGCTCGAGCAGGGTTGCGAGCATGCGAGCCATTGTGGTCTTGCCCGCGCCGTTTGGCCCCAACAAGCCGTATACCTCGCCGACGCCGACATCCAGAGTCACATCGTTAACAGCCATGATCGGCTCTGAGGTCGAGACAGATCGACGCGCAAGAACGTCCCACGGCCGGCGCGCAGGCAGCCGGCGCTCGAAGTGCTTCGTTAGTCGCTCGACTTTAATCAGCATGGCCGCGTCTTCCAACTGGCTTCAGCACGCGTTCCACTCGGACGCACATCCGCCACGGGACCTGCTAAACGCTGCTCGTACTGTGCCACGCACCGATCCCTGCCTTCCGTGCGAACTATCCGCTCAGCGACGGTCCGGCGGCGGCCTCCCCGCCTGGTTGAACGAAACACGGCGCTCTGTTCCAATGCAGGCGAATGACGGCCCCGCTGCCGTCACCGGAACAGCGCGAAGGGATCTCGAGTGAGGGACCACAAAGAGATTCGCGCCCTATTGAGCGGCCCGGTCAACCCGCTGCCCACGAAGTTTCATAGCGACGGGACCATCAACTTCGACGGCATGCACGCCGTCATTGACTGTTCCCTGGAGGCTGGCTGCCAGGTCATCATGCTCACCTGGGGCGAGACGCTCGTATCGCTTCTGACCGATCCAGAAGTGGCTGAGATTCACCGCTCCGTCATCGCGCACGTCGGCGACCGTGCCCTGACGATCGCCTGCGACAACATGTGGGGTCTCCACCAGACGCTGGAATTCGGCGACCTGGTGCGCGACCTGGGATTCGACCTTTATATGGTCCGGCCAGCCGACTGGGCCCGCGGAACACCGCAATCCCTGGCTGATTTCTACCGTGCCGTGGCCGACCGAACCCGCCTGATGCTTGTGGGCGACGTACCGATTGAAACCTGTGAACTCATTGAGGACGAGCCCGGGATCCTGGCGTTCAAGGAGGACAGGCAGCTCGACTTTGCCCACGAAGTGCTGATGCGCTGGGGCGACCGCTGGCCCATGGTTGGGGGCGGCGGCATGAAGCGCCACCTCCTGCTCTGGCCGCATGGCTGCCGCGCCTGGCTGG
>JAPOXI010000120.1 GCA_026707185.1 Chloroflexota bacterium | reverse complement strand
CGCCGGCGTTGGCAATGTCGGGGTTGCTGGCCAGGCCGGAGAACAGGATGACCCCGTCCGCCTCGGCCAGCGGCGCGACGCCCAGCATGGCGCCGCTGCATGAGGTGCCCAGGATGATCTTCACGCCGTCCACCTCGGTCAGCTTCCGGTACGCGGTGATGGCGTCCTGCGCGTTGCACTTGGAGTCCTCCACGATGAACTCCAGCGGGCGTCCGTTCACCCCGCCCGCCGCGTTGATCTCGTCCAGCGCCATCTGTTTCGCCTGGCTGGCCACCGTGCCGTAGGTCTCGCCGGCGCCTGTCAGGGACTCCATGACGCCGATGCGGAAAGGCTCCGACGAGTCGCTCGCGTCCTCGCCGCAGCCGTGGAGTGTCAGGGCCAGGACCGTCAGCAGCCCAAGGACAAGAAGCCGCCGCCTAAACGGTCGGCGCATGGTGCGCTCCAGTGGCCTACGCGCAGTTGGCCCGCGAACCTTCGTGGCGCCGCCCCTGATGAGTCTCATTTCAGAACTGCCCGAGGCGCTGCCGTCAGCCTTGCTGATCCACGGTCACCGTCACGATGTC
Organism: Chloroflexota bacterium; assembly: GCA_026707185.1. Next base: position 10,912 of record JAPOXI010000120.1, on the reverse strand, counting down.
CACGCCGTGATACTTCTGGTGCTGCACCGCGGACGCGTAATGCCAGAGCAGGCGGAACGACACCTCGCGCTCGTCGGGAGCAGGCGGCAATTCGTTCAGGTAGGCGAGCTGGTCTTCCATGTTTGCGCCCTCGAGCGCCGTCACGAACTCCATCTCGGCCGTGCGGTCGTTCATCTGCGTGGAAATGGACAGCTGCCGCCCTTGCTCGGCCGCATCACCGCTCTCCTGCAGCAGGATGGACAGCGTCTCCTCACCGGCCGATGCCAGTCGATCCGTTGAAGCGGCGTTCCAGCGGTTCTTCGACGCAAACCCGCGCAGGAACTCGTCGATTTGTGGCAGCGCGTCCATGCCTAACGCCACCTTTAACCGCCGGCGCCGTGGGCTGGTCAGCTCCATGAACACCATCATGATGATCGCCACCAGCGCGCCGGAGGTCATCCCATTGCCCAGCAGGACTCCAATGAATCCGTCGCCCAGCAAGTCGGGAAAGATCAGCTGGCTCTGAAAACCCGCACCGATCCAGAACGACAGTCCGACGATCGCCGCTGTCCGATGGTTAACCCCGCCCTGCACGACGATCCGCATGCCCTGGACGAAGAGGATTCCGATCAGGAAGGCGATGTACGCGGCCGCCACCGGGGCGGGAATCGCGATCAAGAGGGCCGCCACCTTGGGCAGGAACGCCAGCGCCACGAATATGGCGCCGATCACGACACCCACCCGCCGCGCCGCGATGCCGGTGACCTCGGTGAGCGGGATGCTGCTGGAATACGTGGTGTTGGGCAGAGTCCCCAGCAGGCCGGAGAGCAGGTTGCCAACGCCGTCCGAGTTCAGGGAGCCCTGCACCACCCGAAAGTCCGTCGCTCGCGGCCGTCGGCGCGAAACGCGCTGAATGGCCACGCTGTCGCCGATCGTCTCGATGGCGCCCACGATCGTCACCATCACAAAGGCCGGCAGCAGGGCCCAGAACTTCACGTCCGGCGTGACGTCGAATCCCGGCCAGGCGCCCCACGGAATGCCGATCCAGTCGGCGTCCAGCACGCCGCTCAGGTCGTAGATGCCAAAGAGCGCCGACACCACACAGCCCACGATCAGGGCGATCAACGGGGACCACAGGCGCCAGGCCGGCGGCGCGCGCAATACCAGCGCGACCACCGTGGACAGCGTCAGCAGGGCCGCCACCGGCGCCGCGGCGTCGGATGAACCCTCGGGCACGTCGGCCAGGGCATCGAAGAGCAGCGGCACGATCGTCACGGCGATCAACATGATGACCGTGCCGGTGACCGCGGGCGTAAAGATGCGTCGCAGCAGCGCCAGGCGCGATGCCAGCAGAAACTGGATGAGCGACGAGATGACGACCAGGCTCGCCATCGTGGCCGGACCGCCGACCGACAGCGCGCCGATGCAGACGGCGATGAATGCGCCGGAGGTTCCCATGAAGAGGATGTGCCCGGACCCGATCCGTCCCACCCGGACGGCCTGCAGAATCGTCGAAACCCCGCTCACCAGCAGTGCGGCAAACACGGCCCATGCCGTGTACTCCGCGGGCTGCCCGGCAATCTGGAGCACGATGACCACGCCCAGCACCACCGGGGCCAGCATGATCAGGGCGGCCTGAAACCCGGCGCCAATGGCCAGCGGTGCGGGCGGCTGCTCGTCGGGCTCGTAGCGGATGTTCTCGTTCACATGCTCTGTCGCCATTGACCCCACCTGAGCATTCTTGCGGCCCGGTAATGCTGCCACACACGCGGGGCCGTTGACGCTCGGCGGTTCCGGCGTCAGCCCTCGTCTGAGGCCAGCCGACCTCGCCCCCGCCGGCTGACGGAGCCGTAAACTGCGCCATGGTTGGATTCGCTCCCAGGCTTGGGGTCGGCCGCCGACCTCGCTCACGTTCCGTGCGCCTCAGCTTCAATCCATACCTGGTGGTTGATATATGTCGAACTATGTGACCGCGGCCGTTGCCGTGGTGCTGGCCGTGGTTGTCGCCGCCGTTGTCGTGATCGTCGTCGTCGTTTCGGGGTCATCCGCTAGCGAGGCCCCAACGAAGGACAATCCCGCCGCTTATACCCAGGCCTTTGTTCAGGAAGCCATCGAACGCTACAAGCGGGACGGGCGCCAGGCCACCATCGACTACTACAACTCCCCGGCTCACGTCGACGGTGAGTGGTACGTGTTCATCGTCGGCCCGGACGGCGTCACCATTTCTCATCACAACCCGCAGTTCCGCGGCCGCGACCCCAGCCAGCGGATTGACGCCACCGGCTACTTCTATGGCGACGACCTGCTCTCGGCCGACGAGAACGGCAAGTGGGTCGACTACGTCATCGTCAACCCCGAGACCGGGCAGAACCAGCAGAAGCACACGTGGGCCGTACGCTATGACGATCTGCTCTTCGGGTCCGGCTGGTACGAAAAGTAGGCCACGCCACGCCGATTGAGATCAGCTCGCCGGGGCTTGCATCCGCCAGCCGGGGCACTTGTGGCTGACGGCGCCGGGCGCTAGCTCGTGTCCCGCGCGCTCCGAGACCGGGCGACTTGTGTCCTGATCCGAGACGGAAAAGTGCTCCTGGTCGCGGACGCCGAGCGGAAGTACATGCTTCCAGGAGGCGGCGTCGATCACGGCGAGACGATCGAAGCAGCCGCCGTGCGCGAGCTGCGCGAAGAGACGGGGCTCGTCGCCACCCACATCCGATACCTCTACACGTTTGACACCGCAAGCAACCGGCACCACACCTTCGTGGTCGAAGCCGACGGAGCGCTGGACGAAGACAAGGTCAAGTCGGCTGGCGAAATCCACGGCTTCCTGTGGTGGGACATGCAATCCGGCGTGCCGGTGTATCCACACGTCACGGCGGTACGAGACTGGCTGCGCGTCTCAGGTTCGAGATCCTTCCAACCCGAGAGTTAGATCTGGCAGCCGTCGTCACGAGCGAGTGGCCGGCCCTAGCGCGAACCCTTGATCTGCACGGTCACGATGTCGATGCCGTGATACTTCCGGTGGCGCACCGCTGACGCGTAGTGCCGCAGCAGGCGCAGCGAAATCGTCTCTTCATTCAGCGTCTCGGCCTGATCGCCCAGGTGAGCCATCCAGTCCTCGATGTTCTGCTCCTCCAGCACGGCCAGGAACTCCATTTCCACCGCGCCGTCGCCGGGGCGCGCCAGCACGATCAGGCGTGGTGCGCTTTCCGTCTCGTCGGGGGCGTGAATCTGCGAAAGGCTCGCCAGGGTTTCTTCGCCGGCGGCGCGCAGGCGATCCCTCGACGCGTCGTTCCAGCCCATTCGTGCGGCGAGTTTGCTCAGAAAGGTATCGATTTCCGGTAGCGCCGCGGTCGACACCTCGGCGTCCAGCCGTCGGACTCGCGGGCTGGTCACTTCGATAAACGCGGTCAGCAGAATGGCCGCCACGATTCCGACCGTCATGCTGTTGCCGAGCGACGCGCCCAGCGTTTCGCCCAGCAGCTCCGCGGCCACGTTCCGATGCTGGAGCCCCACGCCCAGCCCCAGCGCCACTCCCGCGACCAGCGCCTTACGGTGATCCAGCCCGTCCTGCACGACCATGCGCATGCCTTCCACGAAGAGCAGTCCCATGATCGTCAGCAGAAAGACCCCCATGACCGCGCTGGGAACGGCCAGCAGGATCGCCGCGATCTTGGGCAGAAACGCCAGCCCGACCAGCATGATCCCGATCGCATAGCCAACGCCCCGCGCCGCTACCCCGGTGAAGTTGATCAGCGAGATGCTCGACGGCGAATAGGCCACCGTCGGCGGCGTCCCCGCCAGGCCGGCGAGCAGGCTGCCGACCCCGTTGGCGTTGAGCGTGCCCTGAACCAGGCGAAAGTCGATCGCGCGCGGCCGGCGCCGAGAGACGTTCTGGATCACCACGCCGTCACCACTCGTCTTAATCGCCACCACAAGGGTCACCGCCACGAACACCGGCAACAGCGCCCAGAACTGCTCGGTCGGCCGCAGGTCCAGCCCCGGCCACGCGCTGACATCCGGCAGGGCGATCCACGGGGCGTCGAGCACGCGCTGGGCGTCATACAGGCCGGCCAGCGCGGCGGCCGCGCTCCCAACCGTGATGCCGATCAGCGGCGCCCACAAGCGCCAGACGCCGGAGGCGCGCATCGCCAGGGCCGCGCTGGTTGCCAGCGTCACGCCGGCCACGGCCAGGCCTGCGCCGAGTGACTCGCCCTCGTTGACCTCAGTCAGCCGGTTGAACGCCACCGGCATGACCGTGAGTGCGATCAGCATCAGCGAGGTCCCCGCCACCACAGGTGTGATGATCCGGCGCAGCCGCGGCAGCCAGGCCGCCAGGGCGAACTGAAACAGCGACGAGACCACGATCAGCAACACCAGCAGGGATTGTCCGCCATTCGTCAGCGCCAGGACGGAGATGGCGACAAAGTGCGGGCTGGCGCCCGACATCAAGATGTGTCCGGCCCCCAGCCGCCCCAGCCGAGCCGCCTGCAGCGCCGTCAGGATGCCGCCGATGATCATCGCCGCAAAGACCGCCCAGGTGAGGTAGCGCTCGCTCTGGTCGGCCGCGCGGGCGGTGATGGTGACCATCAGCACTGTGTTGGCAAGGACCAGCATGATCCCCTGCAGCGCCACCCCGATCGTTACGACCGGCGGACAGCGCTCGTCCGGCTCGTAGCGGATGTGCTCGTTCATTGACGCTGCGTTCGCCGGGCCTCAGGCAACCGTACGGCTACGAGGCCCGGACTGGGGCGCGCCGCCCAACGGCGGCATCCAATCGTGTGGAAGCGGCGGCCTGCCGCGACGCGTCCGTCGGCATCGGCGAGGCTGCCGGCGGCGCCGAACGCGTCGTCCCGCGGCCCCGGGGCTATACGCCCTCCACGACGATCACGTTGGCCGTGGCCGATCGGTGCCGAATCTCTCGGAGGTCGGTGAATTCGGGCGAGGCGAGCCACGTCTTGACCTGCGCCACGCTGTCGAATTCCATCACGATGAGCCGATTCGGCACCCAGTCGCCCTCGATGGCCTCGGCGGACCCACCGCGCACCAGGTACCTGCCGCCGTGGGCCTCAACGGTCCCCGCCACCTGTTCGCGGAATTCGGCGTAGACCTCGGCGTCCGTCACCTGAAGATCGACAATCACATAGCCGGCCATTTGGGCCTCCACTCTCGGGATGTACTTAGCTCAAGCCGTTCGATCTTCCCAGAGCCGAAAGTACGGTCGCAACCGGGGTATTGCTGACCGGTGGGTTTCATTTCGGCGGTAGGCTGACCGGACCATGGCCGAGAGCGTCACCCTTGCCTCGCTCCGCTACGCATTCGTCACCGTCAACGACCGTACCCGCTGGAACTTTGCGGAGATCGGCGATGACGAAGGGCTGGCCGCGGTCGTCGAGACCACCTCCGGCGGCGACGTCGTCAGCCGACTTGCACCCCTCGTGCAGGTACTCATCGGCCGCCCCATCCACGACGAGGCCGACGTCGCTCGCATTGCTGGACTCAGGCACAGCCAGCTCACGCGGGACTTCGCCCTCGCCACTGCCGTCAGCGCCTTGCGCACCGCCGTGGTCGATATCCAGTCCCAGCGCGATGGACTCACCCTGTCCCAGGCCCTGGGCGGTCGGCCCGTCGAGAGCGTTGAGCTCTACGCCAACACCAATCGCCACCTGCTGACCACCAACCGCCGCCCCCGCGACTTCGCCGCCACCGCCGAACGCGCCGCTCGCGACGGTTTTCGCACCATCAAGTGCACCCCGTTTGACGAAGTCGATCCGGGAGCTCCCAGCGCCAATATTCTCGAGTTGGCCCGCCCCGGACTCGACCGACTGGCCGCCGCCCGCAACGCCATTGGGCCCGACATCACCCTCCTGGTCGACTGTCACAGCCGCTTCGACCTCAAATCCGCGCCCATCGTCGCCGAAGAGTTGGCACAGCTTGACGTTGGCTGGTTCGAGGAACCCGTCAATCCGGAACGAGACCCGGAAGCCCTTGCTGAGATTGCTGGCCGCGTTTCCATGCCCGTCGCCGGGGGCGAACACGCCTATGGCGCCGAGTTCTTTCAGCGTCTGGTCGCCTCACGCGCCGTAGAAATTGCCATGCCCGACATCAAGTACTGCGGCGGCGTTCGCGAAGCTGTCCGGGCCGCCGCGCTGGTAGCGCGTGAGGGCGGCCAGACCTCCCTCCACGGCCCCAGCGGCCCCGTGTCCATCCTCGCCGGCGCCCACGTCACCGCCGCCATGCCCGCGGCCCTCCCGCTCGAATTCGGTGCCTACGAATGCCCCTGGCGAGCCGACCTCATTGACCCGCCCGAACACGTCCACAACGGCCGCCTGGACCTCCCCGCCACCCGTGGCCTCGGCGCCCGCCTCAACCCATCGGTCCTTAAGGCTCACGGCCACGGGTGGAGCCCCGAGTCACTCTGAGCCCCTGTCGCTGCCTCGACCCGGAGTCCGCCAAGCAGCATTCGACCAGGCACGACATTGCTTCACGTGGGTGTGAGGCATCGCATGAGTCATAATGACTCACACGATGACTCATCGGGAGGGTCTTCATGCGCCAGCTGACCGTCCGCGGCTTCGACGACGAACTCAGCTCCGCAATCCAGGGCCTCGCCCAGCGCGAAGGCATCTCCCTCAACAAGGCCGCCCTGCGCCTCCTGCGCAAAGGCGCCGGGCTGGCCGACGGCTCCGAGGGCCGCAGGAAGATTGGTTCTTCGCTGGACCACCTGATCGGGACCTGGACCCAGGAGCAAGCCGACGAGCTGAACGAGGCGCTGAAGGAATTCGATACGATTCACGAGGAACTCTGGCGGTGAGGCTTCTCCTGGACTCCAATGCGTTCAGCCTGCTTGCGCTTGGTCAGCGGCAGGTCGCGGAACTCGTGCGGGGAGCCGACGAAGTACTGATTTCCGTGATTGTGCTTGGCGAGTTGCACGCTGGGTTCCGGCGCGGTTCGCGCTATGCGCAAAACATGGCTCACCTGAACGCATTCTTGGAGGAACCGCTCGCCTCCGTTGTTCCGGTGGGTTCCGTCACCGCCGACCGCTACGCCCGAGTCTCGTCCTCGTTACGCGCCAAAGGCCGCCCCATTCCGACCAACGACATCTGGCTCGCCGCGCATGCCATGGAAACCGGCGCCGACCTCGTCTCCGCCGACCGCCAGTTCGAGCACGTCGATGGGATTGCCTGGGTCCGCCTGTCGGCGTCCTGATTTGGTGTCTTGGCGGCTCCTGGTGTTCTCCAGGCCAATCGCGTGGAGCCTTCGGTTCGCCGGCGTCGCAAGGCGTCGTCCGCTCGAGGACGGTCCTATAGCGGCTAGCCAGGACCCGCGCGCTGTCGCGAACGCCGGTCAGCGCTGACCGGCAACCGGCAATTCCGTACGGTCCCTCGGTTCAGGCCGCTGGCGGGGCCAGGCGCTCGAGAATGCGCTGCACGTCCCGACGCACCTCCCGAACATCCTGCCGAACGTCACTGACCTCCTGCCGAACGTCCCGAACGTCCTTTCGAACCTCGCGAATGTCGGCGCTCAGCCGCTGATCGAGAGCCCGAATATCAGCTTTGATCTGCTCGTCGGCCTCTTCCAGGTTCGCGATGCCCTTCTCGACCTTCCCGAACCGCCATGCCGCCCCAGCAACGATTCCGATCAACCCGAGCATCAGGCCAAGCATTGCCCAATCCATAGCGTTCCCTCAGATCGCTCGTGCTCGGCAGCCGCCCTCCAACCGATGGAAATATCCTGTGGATACCCTAGTCTGCACGCGCCGGGGGTATCAAGTGCCTGTGGGCCGGCAGACGAGCCTTACCGGCGGTGGCTCAGGCGGCGTCACGCTCCCCGGTCGGATGTTCCTGCCCATCCCTGACGCGCCAGCAGCCACGACTGAGGAAACGCGCTTTGGAAGGCGAGCCGGAAGTTGTCTAGCCCCCGACTAAAGAAGGTGTTCAAGGGAGTTGACCTGCACATCCAGGATCTCTACCTGCTCGAACCGTTCCAGATCGAGTACTTCCCGCGTTGGGTCCCTGAGCGCGAGCTTGCCTCGGTGCTCCGGGCTCATCCCGCCATTGACCGCTTCCTCAGAACCAGGGCGCCGGCAGTTGCAACGTTCTTGGACGCAACAAAGGCTCGGCATTCGTCGTCGGCCGGCGGGAGCGATCTTGCTCAAGCCGAGGACACGGTGATCTGGACGATTGCCGACCTGGTCGTCTACAGCAAGTGCCCCGAGGTCTACGACCGCCTGGAGTTCCATAACTGGGACTTCGCCGAGGTGACGAACATCACGCCGCTGGAGGGTCAGGTGGTCGTCGATGTCGGTTTCGGAACTGGTCGTGTTGCCCTGGAAGCCGCCACCATGGCTTCAGCCGCTATTGCGGTGGAACCTGTCCCACGCCTGCGGCGATTCATCCGCGACAAGGCGGCGCAGTCGGGCCGTCGCAACATCCGAGTCGTGGCCGGCTTCGGCCACGACATACCCTTGCCCGATGACTTCGCCGACGTCGTCATAACGTCGCACGCCCTTGGCTGGCGCCTTGAAGACGAGCTGGCTGAGTTTGAGCGTGTTGCAGCCCCCGGTGGCTACATCATCCACTGCCCGGGCACGGCCGAGATTGCCGCCGAAGAGCAACAGCACCGGCGCCTGATCGAGATGCCGTGGAGCTATCGGTTCGCCAGGTACCGTGAAGCCGACGGCTGGAAGCGAAAGTACTGGAAGCAGCTGCCACCGACCGGGCCAAGTGGACGACCGGCTCCTTAGGGCGAGGCGCCGCTCCGCGCGCAAGCTCCGCGCATTCCATAATCCGGCAGGCAGCGCAGGGAAAATCCCATGAACTTCAACGTCGCGGAAAACCTGGGCGCCGTCGATCGCGCCGTCTCCTCGCTCCAGCCCGATGGCGAACTCGCCCATGCCGTCACCCTCGCGCGCAGCTACCAGACCGACGTCAACGACTTGTGGGACGCCGTCACCAGCGCCGATCGCATCCCGCGCTGGTTCCTGCCGATCACCGGCGATCTTGAACTCGGCGGCAGCTACCAGCTGGAAGGCAACGCCGGCGGCCGCATCACCGCCTGCCAGCCGCCGTCGAGCTACGACATTACCTGGGAGTTCGCGGGTTTCGTGACGTGGGTGGACGTCCGGGTATCGGCCGAAGGCCCCCACAGCGCCCGATTCTCGATCACCCACACCGCCCACCACTCCGAGCACTGGGACACCTTCGGTCCCGGAGCAACAGGCGTCGGATTCGAGATGGGGCTGCTCGGGCTCTACATGCACCTCACGGACCCTGATCAGCCCAGGCCTGATCCGCTGGATTTCGCCATGTCACCCGACGGCAAGGCCCTGCTCACCGGCAGTGGCCGGGCCTGGGGCGAAGCCGCCATCGCCGCCGGAGCCGACCCGGAGCTCGCCCGAGCCGCCGCCGCACGCACGATCGCCTTCTACACCGGCGAAGAAGCCGATGCCGGCTGACCCGGGGGCGCTACCCGGCACGCAACCGGCGAGGACGTAGCCGATGCGAATCGTCATGCTTGTGCTGGCCTTCATCTACGCGGCCCTGGCCATGTTCACCGCGGCCGTCGGTTCCTTCGCCGATGGCGGCGACATCGGGTCGCGGCTCGTGCTGGTGCTGCTCCACCCGCTGGCCGCCGGCGCACTCTTCCTGCTCCTCCTGCGGACCGAAGCCTCGCGAATGCTCGTGCTCGCCATCGCCGCGCTCCTGCTGGCGACCGTGGCCGCGGATCTTGCACTGGCCGCGGCCATCGCCGGCGGCACCATGAAGGGCGACTGGGAACTCCCCGTAATCTTCGCCGTCATCCCCGCCATTGGCGTGCTCTATGCCCTGGGACGGGCTGTTACGTCGACCCGCGCCAGTCCGCGCTAGCGTCGCCGTCGACTCGCGTACGCCAGGATCCCGCCCAGCAATAGAACCGTCCCGGCCGTCACCGGCAACGCAACCCAAACGCCCGCCGTAAACGAGTCCTGTGTCGGCTCCGGCGGAGCTCCCGCCGTCCCGGCTCGCGGCGCCCGCCCTTCGCCCAGCGTCTCCAGGTCGGCTTGCGCGTCCCGTAGAAGAGCCGTCCGACTGCAGATGCTCGCCTGGTAGCCAGCGTCCTCTGAATTGATCAGCGAGGCGTACACGATGTACTGCCCACCCTCGCTGAAGGCAAACCCGCAACTCCCGCCCGTCGGCGGCGTCGTGATGTACATGCGCTCGTGCACCACGCCCTTCCACACCGCGCTCACGTCAAGACCAACGGTCGTGTGATCGCCCGGCTTGTACGGCGTTACGTTCGGGTCGAAGGAATGGCTGAGTGAGATCACTTCCCCGGCGAATACCGCGTCAAACTTCTGGAGCTCTTCGGCCGGCGAGCCGGGTACCACGCACTTGCACGCGTGGACAGCGGCAAGGCTCCCGAGGAACCACAGGGCGCCAAGCGCGAGCGCGACACCCACGACGCGCGTCATCGACCTCGTCACCGGCGCGATTCCCACCTGGTCGGCTGAGTGATCAGTCGATTATCGGCCAGTCCCCCGTCAGGTCGACGCCCAGCCGCGTCGCCCGCTCGGCCACCGACATCGACACGGCCCGGCAGACCTCCCGTTCGTCAACCCGGGTCGAGCGCCTGCGGCTGAACACGACCTCGCCGTTCACCAGCACCGTCTCCACGCTGCCGCTCCCCATCGTCAACGCCAGCTGATGCACGGGATGGTTGCCTGGATACGCCTCCACCGCGGCGGGGGATCTCACCACAACATCGGCGCGTTTCCCCGCCTCCAGGATTCCCAGGTCCGCCTCCAGGCCGGCCGCCGCCGCCGCATTGACGGTCTGCATTTCCAGCAGCGCCTCAGCCGAAATGGGGTCGGCATAGGTCTGGGCCACGAAATGCGCGGCTTGCATCGTGTCCCCCGGCGTTCCGTCGAACGACCCGTCCGTGCCCAGCGAAACGC
>JAPOXI010000038.1 GCA_026707185.1 Chloroflexota bacterium | reverse complement strand
CGCCGACACCGGCGCGCTGACGGTGGCGGGGGCGCTGGATCACGAGACCAGCGCCAGTCACACCCTAACCGTGGAGGCCCGCGCGGGGGGCAGCCAGGCGACGACCACGGCGACGGTGACGGTGACGGACGTGGACGAGGCGCCGGCGTTCGGGGCCGCGGACTACGGATTCTCAGTGGCCGAGGACGCGGCCACGGGGGCGGCGGTGGGCAGCGTGAGCGCGACCGACCCGGAGGATGGCGACCTGACCTACGCCATCACCGCGGGCAACGAGGCGGGGGCGTTCGCCATCAATACCGGCACCGGGGCGCTGACGGTGGCCGGCGCGCTGGATTACGAGACGACGGACGAGTACCACCTGACCGTGACCGCCAGCGATGCGGCGGGGCACACGGCGACGGCGGATATCGAGATCACGGTCACGGACGTGGCCTTCCCGCCCGTCTTCGCCGAAGCCAGCTACGCGTGGACGGTAGCGGAGGACGCGGCCATGGCGGCGGCCCTGGGATCGGTGAGCGCGACGGAGCCGGAGGGCGGGGCGGTGACCTTCAAGATCACGGCGGGGAACGGCGCCGGCCACGTGGCCATCGACAGCAGCACGGGGGCGCTGACGGTGGCGGGGGCGCTGGACTACGAGACGACCCCCAGCTACAGCCTGACGGTGGAGGCCACAAGCGGCGGCGGGGCGGCCACGGCCACGGCGACGGTCCCTGTGACCGTGACGGTGACGAACGTGGACGAGCCGCCGGTGTTTGGGGCGGCCAGCTATGCGTTCAGCGTGGCGGAGGACGCGGCGCTGGGCACGACGATCGGTACGGTGACGGCGAGCGATCCAGAAGGCGGCACGGTGGTGTACGACATCACGGTGGGCAACGACGCGTTGACGTGGGCGGTCGATGCGCTGCAGGGCGCGGTGGTGGTGGGCGCGCGGCTGAACCAGGCGGCGACGCCGAGCTATCGCCTGACGGTGCGGGCCGGCAGCCTGGCGGGCGGGCCGTCGGCCACGACGACGGTGACCATTACGGTGACGTCGGCCGGATGACGGCGGTCTGCTGAGCGCAACCGTGGCTGCTTTGACATGGATGTAACGACGGCGTGAATATCTCTGCCCGTGTTGGGCTGCGAGGAAACGACCGCGTGCGGGTGACGGATTGGCGACCGTGGCTCCCTCGCTGGCTCGCACTGCGCCTGGCGCTGGCGGCGGCCGTTGCCGTGGCGACTGTGATAACCGCCTGGACTCCGGCGGCCGCCCTGGACTGCGAGGGCGTTGTCCTGGACAACGGCTGCCTCTTCACCATCACCGGCAGCGACACGCCCGATCCCGACGACGGGTATGCCGTGACCAACGCCGACGGCGTGCCGTTTTATGACTTCGTGCGCGCGCGCGAGGTTCAGTCCATCGGCTATCCCATCAGCCAGCGCTGGATCAGCGGGACCTTCACCTTCCAAGCCTTCCAGAAGGTGATCTTGCAATGGGATCCCGGCAGGGGCCGCGTGAACTACTACAACACCCTGGACGTGCTTGCGAATCGCTATCCCGAGGTCGAATTGCCCAACGTGCCGCCGCACCAGGTGCTCGAGACCGACGCCAACGCGGACTTTGCCGGCGCGCTCCGCACGCACCTGGCGCTGCTGGACCGGAATGCGGCGATCAAGGAGCGCTTCCTCAGCGAGCCGGCCTGGCTCAGCCTGTATGGCCTGCCGATCCGGTACGAGGAACGGAAGGTCGACGGCAATCCGCAGGGTCTGCAGCTGCTCCGCACGCAGCGCACGGTGTTCGAGATCTGGAACGTGGCCGCCCCGGGAACCACGGTGGGCCGGGTGAACCTGCAAAACGTCCCGGACAAGCTGAAAAAGCTCGACAACGTGATCATTCCGAACACGGCCAAGGGGCTCCGCACGGCGTCCGATCCCGACTCTTCAGCCATCATCGCCAAGCTTCTTTGGGTCGTCGACGGGATAACGCCGCTGGAAGAACACGCGGTCGGGTACCTGGAGCGCATCTTTGCCGCGTCGGAACCGCTCGTGCGCACACTGACCCAGGACACCTCCGGTTGGACCCTTAAAGTAGAGCCACGGGAAGCACACCTCCGTGAGTTAGAAGCGCTGGCGCATGTCGCGGAGTTGGCGTGGGCCAGGGATGAGCTCGACTCGACCGAAGAGCGCCTCGTCAACGCCATCCGCTTTTATGCGGATGTCGTGCCCGATCTGGTAACACTTATTCCACAGAAGCCGTGGATTAAGGACGGACTTTCAGACGAAGAAGTCGATATCGTCGAGGACCTTCTAGCTCTTGGGTTCGACGAACGACTGATCCTCAACGAGACCAATCCAGGCACCAATGAGGCGACAATTCCCTACTACCTGTTGCAAATGCCATTCCTTGACTCAATAGAACCATTTGACGCGCCAGCCGTGCGCGGTCTGCGCGAAATAGGATGGCACGACCGGAATTCCTTGCATACGATCGTCTCACGCTACGCTGAGGACGGCGGAATTACCGATGATCGCGCCAAGATCATTTCGGTTCTTCCCTATGTTGTGTCGAATAAACCAGAGTTGTTGAACCCAATGCTCAATCCATCGGCCGTATCGGTTGAGGAGCGTTCCATCGTGCTTCCCCACACAGGACCGGTGATTCTGGCCGTGATTCGCACCCAGCCCGGCGACGAACGAACCATGGCGTACCTGGATGAAGCCGTCCGGTTTTCGGAAGGGTTCATCAGGCGGCCGTTCCCGACCAGCTACATTGCCCTGCACGTGACGGAGGCCGTTGAGCCCTGGGGCGGGCTGTTCCTGGGATCGCATATCGCCATACGCGAGGGGTATGACGATCAGTACCACTATTTCAACGACTCCCTGAGGGGAGTTCTTTATCACGAAGTCGCGCATTACTATTGGAATGCATGCCCCAGCTGGTTGTGCGAGGGTGCTGCGGTGTATTTCGAAATGCACGCCGGCGTGCTGGGCTCTGGAGCACAGAAAGGAATCGCCGAAGCTTGCAGTACCACGTCGATTATCGATGTGGCCTCTGAGTGGAATGAATGTGATTATTATCTTGGTGCGGCTCTCTTTTTCAACCTATTTCACAGCCTGGGCGAAGGCGTTTTCCTGCGAGGTCTGTGGCGACTCTATGACACCAGCCAGGGCAATCTGTCGCCGGGCAGCTGCGAGGGTGTGGAGATTGGCCTCTGCCACCTCAGGTTTGCCTTTGTGACGGATGCGCCCCCGGAGGCCGCCGCGCTGGCGGAGCGATTTCTGCGGGAGTTGTATTTCGGGGAGGGCTGACAGGGCGGCTCTCGGCGTGCGATGAGCCTTTACGCCTGCGTGAGTCTGTCCACCGCGAACTGCGGGCGGCGCGAGATGAGCGGGCGAGCAGATCGCCTGTTATGTGGCGGTTCGGCATGGCAGCGGAAGCCGCGGCCAGCGTCGGCGCGCAGCTCGTGTGGACGGTTGGCCGGCGCTTTCCGCCTCGTCACGAACAGGGCGGGTGGACGGTTGCGAAAGTGACTGACGCAAGTGGTGGGGTGCTCCGACTCTGGAAGTGGAGGGTCGGGCGTGGGCCCGGCCCGACGCAGTTCGGCAGGAAAGGAAGGAGGCCTGATGAAGCGCACGACGCTTTTTGCGCTGGTTGGCCTGGCGGTGGCAATCGTTCCGTTGGCGCTGTGGTGGTACCGCATGGAGCGCGAAGCGCCGGCTTGAGGCCACTGCCAGCATTGGCACGCGGGGTCGTGCGGCCGGATAGGTTGCGCGGCCCCGTGGTCGTGAGACTTGACCGGCAGGGCATGCCACACTGGCCGTTCCCTGATTGGAGGGCGTATGGCGACGCAGACGCCGATTCCGGCGCCGGAGTTTCCGGAGGGGTTGGAGTGGGCCAATACGCGGCGGCCGGTTCGCATGGCGGACCTGCAGGGCCGGCTGGTGATCCTGGACTTCTGGACATTCTGCTGAATTAACTGCCTGCAGCTATTTCCGCAGTTGCGGAAACTCGAAGAGAAGCACGGTCCGGCGCTGGCGGTGGTGGGCGTGCACACGCCGAAGTTCCCGGCGGAGCGCGAGACGTTCAACGTGCGCTACGCGGCGCGGCGTCACCGGCTGGAACACCCGGTGGTGAACGACCGGGATTTCCAGATCTGGCAGACGTACGGGGTGCGCGCGTGGCCGACGATGGTGTTCGTGGACCCGCTGGGGCACGTGATCGGGTTTCACTCGGGCGAGGCACCGTTCGAGGCACTGGACCGGGCCGTCACGCGAATCCTGAACGAGCACCGGCCGAACGGCGTAGTGACGGACGCGCCGCTGGACGTAATGGAGCAGGCGCCGGATTCGGACACGGGGCTGGCGTTTCCGGGGAAGGTGCTGGCGACCGGGGACGCGCTGTATATCGCGGACTCGGGTCATCACCGGATCGTGGAGACGGATCACGAGGGCGCGGTGCGGCGTGTGTTGGGGTCGTCGGAGGAAGGGCACCGGGACGGGGCGGCCTCAGAGGCGCGGTTTACATATCCCCAAGGGCTGGCGGTGGTTGGCGACGACCTGTACGTGGCGGATACGGAGAACCACCGGATCCGGCGGATCGACCTTGGGTCGGGCGAGGTGTCGACAGTGGCCGGGACGGGGGCGCGCGGGTATCCGGCGCCGGGATCGCATCCGGCGCTGACGTCGGAGCTGGCCTCGCCGTGGGACCTGGCCTGGCACGACGGGCGGCTATTCATTGCGATGGCGGGGATGCACCAGGTCTGGGCGATGGACCCGGCGGACGGGGCGGTTGGGCCGTATGGGGGGTCGGGAATCGAGAACCTGCAGGACGGTCCGCTAGACACCGCGCAACTGGCGCAGCCGAGCGGACTGGCGGTGCACGGGGACCGCCTGCTGGTAGCGGATAGCGAGACGAGCGCAATCCGCACACTGCCGCTGGATGGTCGAGGCGACGCGCGGACGATTGCGGGCGTGGGCCTGTTCGACTTTGGGGACGTGGACGGACAGGGGACATCGATCCGGCTTCAGCATCCGCTGGGGGTGGCAGCGGGCGCCGAGGGTGTGTTTATCGCGGACACGTACAACAACAAGCTCAAGGTGGTGGATCCAGTCCAGCGGTTGATTACGTCGTTTGCCGGGGACACGGAGCACGGGGACGCGGACGGCGGGCTGGCTGAGGCCCGGTTCCATGAGCCGGGCGGAGTGTCGCTGGCGGATGGGGTTTTGTTTGTGGCGGATACGAACAACCACGTGGTGCGGCGGGTGGACCTGGCTGAGCGGCGGGTCTCGACGATGAACGTGAGCGGGTTAACTATTCGATAGAAGTCAGGAGAGTCAAGATTGTGGGAAGAACGGCGGATAGACGCGGAGTCGATGAAGGTGTTGGCTGCGTTTCTGCCGAAGTTTGAGGTGCCGGGATTCGAGTTCGGTGACTGGGATTCAGGGTGGTTCAGTCCGAGTCAGGACGCATTGGATTTCATTTCGGCCTGCTATGAGTCGGGTTGGATGAAGCCAAATTTCGACTGGCCGGACTGGGCGGGCACGGAGGAAGCTGCCCGGCTGCGCGACGATCCTGCAGCGCTGGAGCAGGCCACGCCCGAGCAGTTGAGCCGACTCCTGACCGTCGTGATCCGGCAAGACCGTTTCGTCGAAGGCTCGCTAGGCGGCCACTTCGAGTCTGGTCTGCTTGTTCGAGTCGTTCGGCGGATCGCGAATCTGGCGGAAGTTGCGCCGAACCAGTAGCGGGGCCGTCGGCGAAACCCATCGCATGGGATTGGTCTGGCGTTTATTCTGGTGGGATCAGCGTCGACACCCGGGGGATTAGGACGAATGTTCGCGACGTTTGGACGGACGTGGCAGCTCACGAAGATGAGCTGGGGCGTGTTGCAGAGCGATCGGAAGCTGATCGCGTTTCCGATCATGTCGGGCGTGGCGCTGGTGATCCTGGCGGCGCTGTTGACGGGCGTAGGAGCCGGATTCGGCACGTTCGAGCGGTTGGGCGAGGCGGAAACGGCCGGTTTGGCCGAGGCGGACATTGTGCTGCTGGGAATCACGTACTTCCTGCTGGCGTTCGTGATCATCTACTTCAACGCGGCCTTGATTGGGGCGGCGATGGTACGGCTGGCCGGCGGGACGCCGACGCTGGGCGACGGGTTCCGGCTGGCGAACTCGCGCCTGCCGCAGATCGCGGGCTGGGCGCTGATTTCGGCGACGGTGGGCTTGATCCTGCAGATCCTGCGGAACCAGTCGCGCGATAACTTCCTGGGGCAGATTGCGCTGTCGATCGTCGGCGGCGTGTGGGCCTATTTGACGTTCTTCGTGGTGCCGGTGCTGGTGGCGGAGGAGACGGGGCCAATCACCGCGATCAAGCGGTCCGGTTCCCTGTTCAAGCGGACGTGGGGCGAGCAGGTGGTGGCGAATTTCGGGTTCGGCATCATTGGCTTCGTGGCCGCGCTGGTCGGGCTGGTGCCGGCCGTCCTGGTGGGGATGATTGTGCCGATGGCCGGCCTGGTTGTCGGTGTGGTGACGGTGGGGCTGGCGATTGCGACGGTTTCGACGCTGGAAGCGATCTTCAAGGCGGCGCTGTACGGATACGTGGCCGACGGGCGTGTGGGCGAAGGCTTTGAGCGCAACGTCCTGGACGATGCGTACGGTCCCGGACGCGGCGGGCACCGCGGCTTCTAGGAACCAATGAGTTCCAGTCACGCCGGGCGGCGGGCGGCGGTTTACGGCGCGAGCAGCGGCATGGGCCGGGCCACGGCGCTGGCGCTGGCACGGGCCGGAGCTGACGTGGCGGTACTGGCGCGGACCACGGATGCACTGGACGAGGTTGCCAGCGAGATTCGGGCAATCGGCCGCCAGGGTGTGGCGATTCCCGTGGACATCCAGGACGCGGCGGCGGCGCGAGCCTCTGTGGATGCCGTCGTAGAGGCGCTGGGCGGGATTGACATCCTGGTGTACGCGACGGGTTGGAACATCCCGGGGCGGGCACTGGAGCTGCTGAGTTCGTCGGACTGGGAACTGATGCAGCGGACGAACCTGTGGGGACTGTATGACGTGACGCAGGCGGCGCTGCCGGCGTTACGCGAGGCTGGGGCGCGGGTGGTGGTGATTTCGTCGGCCGCGGTGCAAATGCCCGACATGTCAGGGGTGGCGTACCAGAGCACGAAGCACGGAGAAGCCGGGTTCGTGTACGGGATGATGCACGAGGAGGCCGGGAACGGCATCCGCGCGACGATGATTTTCCCGGGCCTGACCGAAACGCCCATGATCGACCGACGGCCGGCCCCGACGCCGCCGGAGATGATCGCGAACGCGCTGCAGCCCGAGGACGTGTCCGAGGCGGTGCTGTTTGTGACCTCGCTGCCGGCGCGGGCCTACGTGCCTGAGCTGGTTCTGCTACCGGCGGCGATTCAGCAGCGCTAGTCCGCGAGAGGCCGTCGGGCGCGGCTGCGTATGCTGGCGGGGCGGTTCACGGTCGCGAGGTTCAGCCATGCCGTACGACCCTTCGCTACACCTGTTTTGTCACCCCTGGGAACTGCAAACGGTGGTGCACATGCGCCGGACCTGGAACCGTCCGGCGCGGGTGCAAATGGACCCGGTCGTGGCGCCGACCGAGCCCTGGGAAGGCACGTCGATCGTAACCTGGGGCACAGCCCACCGCGACCCGGAAACGGGGCTTTTCAAGCTCTGGTACGAGGCCTGGAATGCCGAGCGTCCGCATCCGCTGGTCTCGCTGGTCTGCTACGCGACGTCAACCGACGGCGTGACCTGGGACAAGCCGGACCTGGGACTCTTCGAGTGGGAGGGCAGCCGCGCGAACAACATCTGTTGGATGATGCGAGACAGCGCGCCCTGGGATTACCTGGACAGTCCGCAGGTGCTCGTCGATCCGCAGGCTCCGGAGTCGGAGCGCTATCGGATGGTGATTTATGCGCGGGTGGCGGCCATTCGGCGGCACGCGTTCTTCGTATTGACGAGTTCCGACGGGATCCACTGGACGTGGCATGACGAGCCGTTCCTGACCGAGACCGGGGACCGATTCCACTGCATTCACGACGACCGGCGCGGTGAGTACTGGCTGACCTCGCGACGCTCGGACCTGGACAGGGATTTCGCGGCGGATCCACCCATCCCTCGAATCCGCAGCGTGGAGCGCTGGCGCAGCCCGGATCTGCGCGATTGGTCGGGTCCCGAGATGCTTATGCGGCCGGACGACGCGGATCCACCCGACACCGAGTTCTACAGCATGTATCCGATGACGGCCGGGAACGGCTACCTGGGGTACCTGGAGTTCTACGACCGGTTCGTGGAGCGCCTGCACACGGAACTGGTGGTGAGCCGCGACGGCGACCACTGGCAGCGGCTGGAGCGGACGCCGTGGCTGGACCGGGGCACCGACGGGGCGTGGGATGACATGTGGGTGTTTCCGTCCAGCAACGACCCGCTGGTGGTGGGGGACCGGATGCTGGTGCCGTTTGGCGGGCGCGGGACGGCGCACGCGGGACGGCGCTACCGGATGCGGCCGGCGCGGTGCCGCATTGGGCTGCTTGAGTTCGGGCGCGACCGCTGGGCGGCACTCACGGCGGGGCAGGACGGCGGGGAGTTCGTAACCGAGCCGGCGGAGGTTACCGGCGACCACCTGTGCCTGAACGTGGACGCGGAGTTCGGCGACGTGCGGGTGGCGGTGCTCGATGCGTATGGGGGCGCGCTGGAGGGCTTCGGGCACGAGGAGGCCGTGCCGATTGAACGCGATGTGATCGAGGCGCGGGTTGGCTGGAACACGGGCGATTCGCTCAGGGCGCTGCGCGGCCGGCGGGTGCGCCTGTGGGTCACGGCGGCGCGAGCGAGTGTGTACGGCTACAGGTTCGACTAGCCGGGGATTGCCGCGCGGCGCGGATGCCCTAACATTAGGGCGGGTGGTATTGCGACCTCGCCGGGAAGGCCGGTGGGCGAGGTTCGGCCGCCGGGGAGCGTGCAGCCATATCACGCCATGCGATAAGCGCCAACAACCGTAGTTCACGACGGGCCTTTCTTGGTCGCCTCTCGGTGGCGATTGGCGCGGCCGTGGGCGCCGGGGCGGGCGTGGTGCGAGCCGACCCGGCAACTCCGGATGTTCCGGTTCCGGCAATCTATCTGCGCGAGACCGGTCATCACGTTGGCGGGCCTTTCCTGGCCTGGTGGCTGCAATACGGGCGTGACGAAGGGCTTGGCTGGCCGATAACAGAGCAACTGGATGTCGGCAACCGCCGCATGCAGTACTTCGAGCGAGGCGCGCTGACACTGGCGCCGAGCTCGCGCGATCCGCTGGGGGTCGTGCCGGTAAACCTGGGGCGTCCCTACGTCAGTCGTTCGTCCGCACCGCAGCCCGAGGCGCCATTCGCCCACTTCTTTCCCCAGACGGGGCATGGCGTGCATCCAGCCGTGTGGCCGTTTCACCGCGAAAATGGCGGGGTCTACCGGTTCGGGTATCCGCTGGGACCGGCGGTGGTCGGCGACGGCGGGCTCTGGCAGGTGTTCGAACGAGCGGTGCTGTCCGAGAGCGGCGGGCGCGTGACCGACCTGCGGTTGGGTCTGATGGAGGCGGAGCGGTTGCGGCTGCCTACCGAGCCCGTGTCGCGTGCCCGGCACGCGCCCATCGTGGATCTGGCCGCGCTGGACCCGGTATACGGACCGCTGACCGACCGTCACGCCACGGTGGACCTGATGCAGCAGGTGGTGACGTTCTTTGACGGGGACCAGCCGGTGCGGATGGCGGCCACGTCAACCGGCATCTATCCGGACTTCACCCCGGCCGGACGCTATCGGGTCTTCGTCCGCGTTCCAAGGGCCCGCATGATCTCCAACGGCAGTACCAACGCCGTCTACGACCTGGACGACGTGCTGCACATCCAGTACTTCACAGACAGTTGGATCGGTTTCCACTACGCCTATTGGCACAGTGAGTTCGGCACGGCGCGGAGCGCAGGCTGCGTGAATCTGCGATTGCACGACTCGCAGTGGGCCTGGGATTTCTGCGACCACGGGACGCAGGTGGTCGTTCACTACTAGCAGCGGGCGAACACTCCGACCGTTGACCGCCGAGCCTGATGGTGTCGAGGCACACCTATGATGGCGCCGTACCGAATTCCTGATTCCCGGTGACTCTGTGTCGGCAACCCTCAAGCGTGACGCGCCAACGTCGTCCGTCATCTTCGTCTGCGTGCACAACGCCGGGCGGAGCCAGATGGCTGCCGGCTTGCTCAAAGCAGCCAGCGGCGGAATTGAGGTCATGTCGGCCGGCACCGCCCCCGGCAACCGTGTCAATCCGCTGGCGGTTCAGGCCATGCAGGAGATTGGCATCGACATCAGCGACGCGTCGCCATCGCGCCTAACGACGGCCGACGTGGCGACGGCCGATGTCTGTATCACCATGGGCTGCGGTGACACGTGTCCCCTGGTGCCCGGTACGGAATACCGGGATTGGGCGGTGGACGACCCATCCGGGCAGCCGATCGAGGTGGTACGACGCGTTCGGGACGACATTGCGGAGCGCGTGCGCGAACTGGTGGCTGAGCTGGCGCCGGGCGCTACGGGGTGAGTCGAAACTGGCTCCTGGCCGGGCTGGCGTCGGCGCTGATCGCGGCGGCCATCGTGGTTGTTGCGATTGACGTGGACGAAGCGGCGGTGAATCCGGCGCCCGCCGGGCCGACGCCTACGCCTGAGGAGCGCGCCGCGCGAATGATGCGGACATTTCTGTCGCGCGTCGTCGAGCAGGAACTGCGGCCTCGGGTCGCCGACCTTGAAGGGACACAGGTCTTCGACGGCAGCGGCGGCACCGCGACGGTGCGGCGCGTTGTGGAGGGTGACCGCATCGATCTGCGAATCATGTTTGACGGCTATGTATTGATTCTCGATCCCGGGGCCACGGTAGAGAACGAAATCCAGGCCGACGGGACCGTGAACTACTCGCGTGCGGGATCCGACCTGCGCGTGACCGGGACCGATGTGCGGATCGGCGTCTTTGATGTTGAACAGCGGCAGCCGCGCATTGACATGGCGGGACGATTCACATTTGACCTATTGGGCCCCGACATCGCCGGGCTGGCTGGTGAGACGGTGCGGAATGGCGATCAGCGGCTGGAGATTCAACCGGCGACGCCGGCACCTTAGTCCTCGACCAGCTGTCCGCCGGCCTGCAAGACGCGCCAGAAGGCGTAGTCGGCCTGGTGGACGACCTGGTTGACCAGGCTGCGCTGGACCAGTTCGCCTTCGCCGGAGTGACCGCCCGCGACATGCGCGACTTCCTCGGGCAAGCCCACCGTCAGGCATATGTGGACGCCGTAGCCGGGATGGCGGATGGAGGGCCAGCCGGTGCGGCCGCGCTCGGCGGCCCAGCGCGCCTGGTTTTCGGGATCGAACTCCCAGGGTTTGCCGACGTCGTGGCACAGAGCCGCGGCGACAAGCAGATCGCGGTCATATTCCAGGCCGGGAAACAGACTGCCTAGCTCGTCCGCAATGGCGACGGCCAGGCGGGTGACGCCGCGGATGTGGTCGGTCTGGGTGCCGTCCTCGAGCGGCGGGGT
>JAPOXI010000130.1:4822-11916 GCA_026707185.1 Chloroflexota bacterium | reverse complement strand
ATGAGGCTGCCGCGCTCTGCTTGGCGACGTCCACGCGGTACTCGTGGGCCATGTTTCGGGGGTCCGTGACCGACGGGTCACCCTGGAACTCGCCGCGGGCGGCGGCCGGCACGGCCATCAGATTGGCGTTGGTGACCTGGGGCGGGACGGCGCACTCGGGGGCGATGATGTCGATGCCGGCGGAGACGATGTCCTCAACCTCAAAGGCGACATCCTCGGGCCGGCCGCTGAGCAGGGTGACGAAGTTGCTGACGTTGCCGACGAGCTTGAAGTCACCGACGACGGCCTTCGCCTCGTGCGGGTCGTTTTCGGTGGCGAAGTGGAAGGCCTCGAATCCGGCATCCTTGATGTACTGCATGCGGTCGAGCGTCTTGCCGCAGCAGTGCAGGATGACGGGCGAGTTGATTTGCGGCGTGATCTTCTGGTGGACCGGCATGAGGAAGTCGCGGTAGGTCTCAGCACGGACCAAGTCGCCGGTGGAGTGGTCGGCCAGGCAAATGGCGTCGGCGCCGGCTTCGATCTGGGCGTTGGCGAAGGCGATCGAGGCGGGCATGAGGCGGTCCAGGCAGGCGTGCACGTAGTCGGGGTCGAGGATGACGTTGATGAGGAATTCCTGCGGCCCGAACATGTGGTAGGAGAGGGTCCACGGGCCCATGACTTTGCCGATGACGGCGGCGTCGGGATGGCGCTCGCGGAGGATCTTGATGGAGTCGATGACGGCCTTGGTCTCGCGGCGTTTCAGGAAGTCGTCGGGGATAACGATTTCGTCCGGCGTGGTCCAGGGGTTGGGCGGGCTGACGGCAGGCATGCGCGGGCCGGAGATGATCTTGCCGGTGCCCTTGTCGAACTCCCAGGGGTCCTCGCCCCACTCGATGTCGGCGTCCAGGGCGGCGGCGCCGAGGATGATGCTGAAGTAGGGCATGATCGAGTCGTAGCCATGCTCGGTGTAGCTGCGTTCGGCCAGCAGGGCGATGGGCGCGGCTTCGTAGTGGGCGTCGGGCCATTCAATGCCAAGGCGGCGCATTTCCTCGTAGGTCGCCAGGGACGTGGGACTGCCGACGCAGATGCGGTCCACCGGCTTGCCCTGGAGGGCGTTGAGGTAGCGCTCGCGTCCAGTCATCGTGCCGTTTGTTTCCGTAATACTCACGCGAACACTCCAAGGCGGGTGCCGTCAGGCGAAGTATAAGGCGGAGCGCGACGAATGGCTGACTGGCGTCCCGTCTTTGACCGGGAATCGGGGCGCCGAGTAGCATCGCGTCGCGGAGGCGTCGCGTGGCGCCGCCGAACCTTTTCCTCAATGCGATTCATTCGACGATTCGTACAACACACCCTTCTGGAGGCCAGCCGTGGAAGCCCTATTGGCGATCGTCGCCGGTCTGGCGGCGCTCGTAGTAGGGCTCGTGGCGGGCTACTTCTATCAGGTCCGGCTATCCCAGGCGCGCGGGCGCGAATTCGCGCGCCGGGTGGAGCACGAACTGGCAGAAGTCGAAGCCCGACAACGAGCCAGTATCAAGGAAACCAGCGCGAATATCCGCAACGAGCGCGCGGACGCGGAGCGCGAGTCGCGCGAGCGCCGTCGCGAGCTTCGCCAGCAGGAGCGTCGACTTCAGCAGCGTGAGCAGACGCTGGACAAGCGTTCGGAACGCCTTGATGATCTGGAACGCGAGTTCCTGAAGCGCGACGACTCACTCGATAGCCGCAAACGCGGGCTCGACAAACGCGAGACCGAGTTGGAGGACCTGCGTGAGCAGCAGGTGGCAGCGCTGGAAGCAGCGGCCAGCCTGACGCGGGATGAAGCCAAGACGGAGCTGTTGGCCTCGGTCGAACGCGAAGTGCGCGAGATTTGCGATCAGCGCGTTCGCGAACTCACGGCGGCAGCCGAGGAAACCGCCGAGGCGCAGGCGCGCTGGCTGGTCGGGCTTTCGCTGCAGCGGGTCGCGGCGGCCCACACGACCGAGATCACCACGTCGGTCGTCGATCTCAAGAGCGACGACATGAAGGGTCGCATCATCGGGCGGGAAGGCCGAAACATTCGCGCCCTGGAAGCGGCCACGGGCATCGACATCATCATCGACGACACGCCGGAAACGGTGGTGCTGTCGGGCTTCGATCCGGTGCGGCGGGAAGTGGCACGGGTGGCGCTACAGCGGCTGACGGAAGACGGCCGCATCCACCCGGCACGGATCGAGGACACGGTGACCAAGGCGCGGTCCGAGGTCGAGGAAATCATCGAGCGGGAGGGCGAGCAGGCGGCCTACGACGCGGGCACGCCGGCGCTGCCGCGGGACATTCTTCGCTACATGGGTCGCTTGCGGTTCCGCACGAGCTACGGGCAGAACGTGCTGAGCCACTCGGTGGAAGTTTCGCTGCTGGCGGCGACCATGGCCGCGGAGATTGGTGGCGACGTGGAAGTTGCGCGCCGAGCCGGATTCGTGCACGACATCGGCAAGGCGATCGACCACGAGATCGAGGGTCCGCATGCCTTGATCGGCGGGGCGCTCCTGCGACGGTCCGGGCTGTCGGAAGACGTGGCGCATGCCGCCGAGGCGCATCACTTCGAGGTGGAATTGCGCAGCTTCGAGGCGTTTGCCGTGGCGGCGGCGGACGCTATTTCGGCTTCGCGACCCGGCGCTCGGCGGGAGACGGTGACGCGGTACCTGCAGCGGCTGGAGAAGCTTGAGGAGATTGCACGGTCGTTTGAGGGCGTGGACAACTGCTACGCGATCCAGGCCGGCCGCGAATTGCGCGTGCTGATTCGACCCGACCAGGTGGACGAAGCTGGCGTGCAGCGCCTGGCGAACGACATCGCCAAGCGCATCCAGGAATCGATGGAGTACCCGGGTCAGATCAAGATCACGACAATCCGGGAGACGCGGGCCGTGGAGTACGCGCGCTAGAGGTAACGGCGGCGAAGCCCGCCTGACCGTCACGCACAGGTCAGATCCGACTCGGCCGGCTCCGGCCGAGCTGTGCTAAAGTTTTGTTTATCAAAGATAACTTTATGTATGAGGCGCCGGTGAACGTGGACCTGGCCACCATGCGTGCGTATACCCGCGCGCTGGCTTCGCGGACGCGGCTGCTGACGCTTGACGAGTTAGCGTCGGTCGAGGAACTGGACGTGAGCGAGCTGTCACGCCGAGTTGGGGTCAGCCAGCCATTGATGTCCTGGCACCTGCGTCGCTTGCGGCGTGCCGGCCTGGTGCGCGCACGCCGCCAGGGCCGCCGCGCGCTCTACTCGCTGGATCGACCAACCCTGAGCGCCCGCCACGCGGCGCTCAGCAACCTGATTGACGATCTCACGGCCTCCGACACGCCTGGATCGGAAGCCGAAACTCCCGAGCCGGCCCGGGCGCTGGCGTAGGTGCTAAGGAGGACGAACGTGTCGAAAGTCCGAGTCGGAATCATTGGCGTGGGGAACTGCGCGTCCTCGCTGGTGCAGGGCGTGAACTACTACCGCGACGCCAGCGACGACGAGTTCATCCCCGGCTTGATGCACGCGCAACTCGGTCCGTATCACGTCGGTGACATCGAGTTTTCGACCGCCATCGACATCGACCGGGGCAAGGTTGGCAAGGACCTGTCGGAAGCAATGGTGGCGCCGCCGAACAACACGCCGCAGTTTGCGGAGGTGGGGCACCTGGGGGTGCCGGTTGTGCGCGGCATGACGCACGACGGTATTGGCGCCTATATGGCCGACACGGTGTATAAGGCGGAGGGTGCAACCGACAACATCGTGGAGCTGCTGAAGGACACGCACACGGACGTGGTGGTGAACTTCCTGCCGGTGGGCAGCGAAGAGGCGACCAAGTGGTACGTGGAACAGATCCTCAACGCCGGGTGCGCGATGGTGAATTGCATGCCCGTTTTCATCGCGCGCGAGGAGTACTGGCAGGGACGATTCCGCTATGCCGGAGTGCCGATCATCGGCGACGACGTGAAGTCGCAGGTGGGCGCCACGATCACGCACCGGGTGTTGACCCGGCTCTTCAGGGAGCGGGGCGTCAAGGTTCTGCGGACCTACCAGTTAAACGTCGGCGGAAACTCAGACTTCAAGAACATGCTGGAGCGCTCGCGGCTGGAGTCCAAGAAGATCTCCAAGACCGACGCGGTGACCAGCCAGCTGGAGTACGACATCGGGGCCGAGAACGTACACATCGGGCCGAGCGACTTCGTACCGTGGCTGGAAGACCGGAAGTGGGCCTACATCCGGATGGAGGGCGTGTCCTTCGGCGGACAGCCGCTGAATGCGGAGTTGAAGCTGGAAGTCGTGGACTCGCCCAACTCGGCCGGCGTGGTGATCGACGCACTGCGCTGCTGCAAGATCGCCATGGACCGGGGTCTGAGCGGCACGGTGGAGGGGCCGTCGGCGTACCTGATGAAGTCGCCGCCAATCCAGTACTCGGACGAAGAAGCGCGGGTGATGACGGAGGAGTTCATTCGCACGGCGACGATTGCCGCCGGCGCCAGGAGCGATGCGTAGAGCGTGATCACCCTGGTGGCCATGGTCGCGCACGCCGAACGGTGGGTTCCACGCCCGCTGAAGATCGGGCTGGCCCGGCTCTTCGGGATGCTGGTCTATTGGCTGGTTCCTCGCATCCGGCGGAATACGACGGCCAACATGTCAGTCGTACTGAACCTGCCGCGCACGGATCCGCGGGTGCGGGCGCTGGCGATGCGCTCGGTGATCAATTACGGCGAGTACATGGTGGATTTCCTGAGGACCTACCGGATGACGCAGGAGGAACTGCTGCGTTACACGGTTGCCATCGAGGGGCTGCACCATTTACGGGCGTTCAAGAACATGGGATGCGGCGGCATCATGATCACCGCGCACTTCGGCAGCTGGGACTGCTGCGGCGGCCTCGTGTCGGTGGATCAGCCCACGCATGTCGTGGCGGAGACGTTTGGCAGCAGGTCGCTGACCGCGCTGCTGGACCACGTGCGGGCGCGCAAGAACCTAAGGACGATTCAACTCGGAAACGCGGCGCGCGGCATCCTGCGGACGTTACGGCGGGGCGAGTTCGTGGCGTTGCTGGCCGACCGGCCGACGCCGGGCAAGGGCGTGCAGGTGATGTTCTTTAACCGCCCGGTGTGGGTGCCGGAAGGCGCGGCGGTACTTGCGCGGCATACCGGCAGCCCGTTGCTGGTGGGCGGGATGATTCGCTATTCGGACGGCACGTACTCGGCGCACGGCATGCGGCCGATCGTGATCGACAAAGACAGGGCGGCGGCCGAGGCGGTGCAGGAAGCCATGCAGCAGGTGATGTGGGACCTGGAATCGCTGATTCGAAAGGCGCCGGCGCAGTGGTACATGTTCCGTCCGATGTGGCCGGAGGCGCTTGACGCGTGAGGATTCTGCAGGTCTCGCCGTATGACTTCCCTTACCCCGGAGGCGTGACCCAGCACATATTGAACCTGGAGCGTGAGCTGCGGGCGCGGGGCCACGAGGTGGCCATCATGGCGCCGAGTACGGACAACCAGGTTGAAGAGAAGTTTCCGGGGTTCGTGCGCATCGGATCGCGCGTGGTGCCGCTGCCGGTCAACCAGTCGCGAGCACGGCTGACGCTTTCCCCGCAGCTGCTACCACGGGTGCGTCGTTTCTTACGACAGCAGCGGTTCGACATCGTGCATTTGCAGGAGCCGCTGGTTCCGGCGCTGCCGCTGACCGTTCTGCAGTACTCGACGAGCGTGAACGTCGGCACGTTTCACGCCGCGCGCAATTCGGCGTTGTTCTACCGGACCACCCGACCGCTGATCCGGCGCTTGCAGCGGCGCCTGCACGGGAAAATCGCGGTTTCGGAAGCGGCGCGGGAACTGGTGTTTCGCTCGTACAAGGGCGATTACCGAATCATTCCGAATGGCATCGACGTCGACTTTTACGGAGCGCCGCAGCCACCAGCGAACGACGTGCAGGACGGCAAGCTGAACATCGTGTTCGTGGGCCGGCTGGAGAAGCGCAAGGGCCTGGACTACTTGCTGCGGGCCATGGCGCTGGTCTGCCAGTTGCGACCGCAGGCGCGACTGATAGTGATCGGCGCGTTTCGGCCCGGCCAGCGCCGCGCCTATCTGCGACAAGTCCAGCAGTTCGGACTGCGGCACGTAGTGTTCAAGGGCTTTGTCTCGGACGAAGAGAAGCGACAGTACCTCCAGACCGCCGACATCTTCTGCTGGCCGGCCCTGGGGGGCGAGAGCCAGGGCATCACGCTGCTGGAGGCGATGGCCGCCGGAACGCCGGTGGTGGCCTCGGACATTCCGGCCTCGCGAACCATGCTGACCGAGCAGGAGGCGGCGATCCTGGTGCCACCCAAGGATCACGTCGCGCTGGCTCGCGCCCTGATGCGGGTGGCCGACAACCCGGACAAAGCTCAGCGGATGGCGGAGGCCGGGCGTCGGCGCGCGCACGACTTCACCTGGAGCACCATTGCCGACCGGGTGCTTGCCTACTACGAGGAGCTTCTCAACGAGGATGAGCTCGGCGGGCCCTACTGGTCAGCGGACGCGGATCTGATTCGAGCCGGGGGCTCATCGTCGTGAACAAGGCGCATATCGAGGCGAGCACACGTCGAACGGTTGAGCGGATGGTGACCCCGTTGGCAAGGACGGGGATAGATCCAAACGCGCTGACGATCGCGGGCCTGGCGGTGAGTGCGGTGACGGCGGTCTGCATTGGTTTTGGTTGGACGCTGGCCGGTGGGCTGCTGGTGCTGGTGACCGGCGGTTTCGACATGCTGGATGGTGCGGTAGCGCGAGTCAGCGGTAACGGCTCGAAGTTCGGCGCTTTCCTGGACTCGACATTGGACCGATGGGCCGAAGGGCTGATCTTCACCGGCCTGGTCTGGTATTTCGTGGCTCAGGACGCGCGGATCGAGGTCGTGCTGGCCGTGACCACGATGATGGGGTCAATGCTTATCAGCTACACCCGAGCGCGAGCCGAGGGTTTGGGCGTGGACTGCGAGATCGGGATTCTGCAGCGACCGGAGCGGCTGCTGCTGCTGGGGATTTCGGTGCTGGGACCGGCCTGGCTCCTCAGCAGCAGCATATATACAATAGGGCATACAATGGCTGCTGTGTACCCTGACTACCCCCTACTATCT
>JAPOXI010000130.1:0-4812 GCA_026707185.1 Chloroflexota bacterium | reverse complement strand
GCTGGGACCGGCCTGGCTCCTCAGTGCGGGCTTATGGGTGCTCAGCGTCGTGACGCAGGTGACCGCGGTTCAGCGGATCCTGCACGTGCATGGCGAACTCGAGCGGAAGAAGGGCTCGGTCGCTGAGGACGCGTCGACCGACTAGGCGGACTCAGTCCAGCGGCAGCGTTACCGGCTGACTGCTGAAGTACGACGCATAGCCGGCCAGCAGCGTTTCGACCTGGGCGACGCCGGCTTCGGCATTGTTGATGGACTCCCGACCCTCGTCGATGCAGGTGATGAACTGGTCGATCAGCGACTCAATGCCGCCGGAGTCCATGGCGTCGACGCGCGTGGCTCCCTTGCCGTCGTCGCCCGGGCGACCATAGGTCATGGCAACCGGAGGCGATCCGTCGGCCACGATCGAGCCGCGGGTGCCAACGACCGACACCTTGTCCACGCCGCTGCCGGCATCGGTTTCGCGGCCGTAGCGTCCGGTGGTGATGGTGGAGGTCACGCCGTTCTCGAACGTCATGTGCATGACGGCAAAGTCTTCGAGACCGCGTTCGGCGTGGGTGCCCAGCCAATACTGGCCTAGCTGCGCGAAGACCGTGTGAACCGGCGAGCCAGCGAGGTATTGCACCTGACCGACCGGATAGAGACCGATCTCGTGCAGTTCGCGCTTGGCCCAGACGTCGTGACCGGAGCCCGAGGGATCGGCGTTTTCCGCGCGGTAGGTGAAGCGTGACAAGTCTTGCGAAATCGCGGTGGCCCAGTCATCCGGGACAGTGCCGGCCTGGCCCTTGGCGAAGATGAGGTCCCAATGGATGGTCTTGAGGTCGCCGATGGAACCGG
Organism: Chloroflexota bacterium; assembly: GCA_026707185.1. Next base: position 3,978 of record JAPOXI010000130.1, on the reverse strand, counting down.
CGTCCAGCTCAGACTTGATCTGCCGCATCATCGCTGACAGGTGGCGTCCGTAGATCACCGTGCGGACGTCACGCGCGCGGGCGGCGTCGACAATCGCACGCGCCTCGGCCACCGTGATGGCGTTGGGCTTGTCCATGAACAGGTGCTTGCCGGCATCAGCCAGGCGGGCCGACACGCCGCCGCGGCGCTCGAGCTGCGGGCAGACGCTGACGATGTCAATTGACGGGTCGTTCGCCACGGCGTCAATGCTTTCGATGTACGGCACGCCGTAGAGGTCAGCCTCGGAGCGATTGGTTTCGACGACGTAGTCGTCGATCTCATCGGGGTCGTCCGCGACGCAGACAACCTCGGTGCGCGGGTGATTGGCGAACGTCGGGGCGTACTGCTGCGGCTGGTGCATGGCACAACTCACCAGCGCGACTGTGTAGGTCGGCTTGTTGCCCACGGGAGGTGCTCCTACGACGGCGTGTCCAGCCCAGCGTGACAAGCCTGCGGCCTAGTCGGCAAATCGGCCGGCTTGAGAACGACCTCCAGGTGGAGGCTCCGGCGCTCTAGCCGGGGCTTCGCAGGGGCATGCCCCAGCCGAGTTCGCGCCCGCCCATGTAGGAGAGTTCCACGCCTGTGGCCGGGGCCATGTATTCGTATACGACGCCGCGTCGGCCGTTTGGCGAGGTGTTGGGGGCGGAGTAATGCCACGTCAGACAATGGAACAGCAGGGCGCCGCCAGCCTCGAACTCGGCTGCCACGGTCTCGGAAGGATCGATCCGCCACTCGTGCAGCGGGTCTTCGAAGAGTCCGCGGCGATGACTTCCGGGTACGACCTGGATGCAGCCGTTCTCGAGCGTGGAGTCGTCCAGGTAGTACTGGATGGCGATGATGGGCACCTGTTCGGGCTGCAAGTCGGCTCCCCAGGGGCGTAGGCGGTCGGCTTCCTCGTGCGTGATGAAGCCTTCGGGCAGGTCCTGGTGCCAGGGCTTGAGGGAACCCTCGAACGGCGGTTTGACCATCATCTTGGAGTGATGGAACCGGATATCGGGACCCATGAGGTCCTCCATGATGTCCAGAACTTCGTCGCGGTGCATCAGTTCGTCCCAGATCACCCCGCCGTTGAGGTGGATGTGGCTGATCTTGCGGATGGCCACGCGGTCGGTGTGAAGAGCGTTCGGTTCGCGTTGAACGTCCGGATGCTCGTGGGTCTGGACCCAACGATCCATGGCATCCATGCTCGCGCTCAGGGTGGTGACGTCGTCGTCGCTGAGGAAGTTGGGCAAAGCCAGGTAGCCGTCACGCCAGAAGGCATCGACCTGGGCCGGCGTAAGGCGAGCGAGCGTTTGGGTAGCCATGGAGTTCCCCCTCTGTCAAGACGACGTCTGATGGGCTGACAGACGACGCGGAGCCTGCGGCTAGACTGATTCTCCCATGCCTTCGCGACACTTCCACGCACTTGAGCGGGTGCTGTCGTGACACAGGACCCCTCGAGTTTCGATCTGGCGGCGGATCCGTTGGGATTCGCGGTGGCGGCGCTGGGTGACGCCACCGCGACAGACACCGGGCGGCGGTTTGCAGCCGCACAGCGGGCCTGGACGGTTCTCGAAACCGAGTCGTTTCCGAAGGCGTCCGCGGAAGCCGCACGGTCGTTGGCGCTGGGCGTGCGTGCGATGGCGCAGGCCGGTCAGGCGGTGACGAGGGCTGAGGCGCGCGAGGCTGCAGGGGCGGCGGAACGCTGGCTGGAAAGTCTCTCGGCCTCCGAGCAGTCAGCGCGGGCGGACGCGCAGGAAGCGCGGGGCGTTGCGCGCCGTCTGGCAACGGCGCCAGGGGACGAGGACCACGCCCGGATGCTGGAAGCGTCGGCGATGGACCTGCTGGCGGCGGCGCAATACCGCCAGACGGCGGGAGACGCCGCGGCGGCCGCGCGCACCGACCTGGAAATTGCGGAGGTGTTCGCGCTCTACCCGGCCGATGATCGCGGCCCGCTGATCGAGCGCGCGGTGGGTCACGCGCGGCGCGCGGCGGCTACGTTGACTCCAGACGTCGACGCCACGGCGCATGCTCGCTGCCAACTCCTGCTGAGCGGGTTGCTGCTGGACCATCCCAGGACCGATCCGCGGCAGTTCGCATCAGCGGCGCAAGGGCTGGCGGACACGGCCCTGAAAATCGTGAGCGAAGAACGAGCGCCGTTCGTGGCCGCGCGGGCGTGGCGGGCGCGTGCCCGGGCCCTGGAAATCCGCGGAAGCGCGGACTACAAGGCTGCCTACGCCAGGGCGGCCGAGCTGCTGGCTGCCGCCGGGCTCGCAGCGGAGAGCCGGGAACTACGCCGGCAGTACGTGGGCGCGTGAGCAACGGGTACGACGCGCTGATCCTGGGCGGGGGGCCGGCGGGGTCCACGCTGGCCACGCTGCTGTCGCAGGACGGGATGCGTGTAACGCTGGTTGAACGCGAATTCATGCCGCGGCCGCACGTGGGTGAGTCGCTGATTCCGGGCGTGTTGCCGGCGCTGGACGCGAGCGGGGCGCTGCCGCTGGTGGAGCAGGCCGGATTCACGCAGAAATACGGCGCGACCTACATCTGGGGCCGAACGCGCGAACCGTGGACGGTGAAGTTCAGCGAGGTGTACCCGGACCAGGCCTTTGCCTGGCAGGTGGACCGGGCGAAGTTCGACAGGCTGCTGCTGGACCACGCGGCGGCGGAAGGAGTGGAGGTTCGGCAGGGCGTTACGGCGCTGGGTCCGGTTGGTTCGGCCGACGACGTCGAGGGTGCGCGAATTCGAGCGGCGGACGGGCGCGAGACTGCGTTGTTGGCCGATCTGACGATTGACGCGACGGGGCAGGACGCGCTGTTCGGGCGGGTATTTCGCACGCGCCAGTACAACCCGGCGCTGCGTCACGTGGCCTTCTACGGACACTGGAGCGGCGGCCGCGATCTGGCTGAGGTGCTTGGGTCCGACGACGCGAAGGACGCCGGGAATATCCTGATCGTGACGGTGCCGGACGGGTGGATCTGGCACATCCCCATCGCGGACACGATGCGCAGCGTGGGGCTGGTGACGGACCCGGATGCGGTGGCCAACCTGAGCGCAGCCAAGCGCACCGACTACTACCTGGAGCAGGTGCGCGCCTGCCCGGAGATTGCCGCGCTGCTGGCGGGCGGCGCGTGGGTGAGCGAAGGAGTCGAGGCGCTGAGCGACTGGTCGTTCTTCTGTTCGAGGTTTGCCGGCCCCGGCTACATGCAAGTCGGAGACGCGGCGTGTTTCATCGACCCGATCCTGTCGACGGGCGTGACGCTGGCGGTGAACGGGGCGCTGCGGGCAGCACGGGCGATTCGGACGGGGCGCGCTTCGCCATGGCTGCAGGGGCTGGCGATGGACTGGTACGAGACCGAGTACCGGAGCATCGCCACGGACTTCGCGGACCTGGCCGAACACTGGTACGGCGGACACGCCGACGCCGACGCCTGGTTCTGGCGGGCCAAGAAACTGGCGGACCCGACGCAGAACTTCTCGATCAGGCAGGCGTTCATCCACCTGTCGGCAGGTGTAACCGGCACGCAAGGGGCAGGCGGAAAGTTGCGGTCAGCGGGCGGCTATAGCCCGCGACAGCTGGAATTGATCTACGAGAACCTCTCGACGGACCTGGACTCCGAGAGCCAGACCGCGATCAGCGACGAAGAGGCGAGTTTCGGGAGGTCGCCTGTGCGAGCGCATTCGGCCACGAGCGTGCTGCTTGGACGCCCACGACTACGCGGTGCGATCAGTTTCCGTGCGCACATGGCCGATCACGACGAGATCCTGCGCCCAATCACACGGGTGACCCGGGTTCACCCGAATGCCGGGCCGGAGCACATCGAGTTGCCGATTGCGGCGCTCGCGGTGCTGGAGCGGCTGGACGGGCGCCGCAGCGGGCTGGACATCGCGGCCGACCTGCGGGAGCACTACGCGGACACACCCATCGAAGACGACCTGCGCAACCTGGTAGCCGCAAC
>JAPOXI010000055.1 GCA_026707185.1 Chloroflexota bacterium | reverse complement strand
CGCCGTTCGAGGGAGTCGCTCCTGTCGCCGCGGAAAGTCCAGATGCTATGACAATAGAGGTAGGCCAGCATCTCCGAAGCGCCAGCGCATGGTCGAACGACGTGAATCAGCCGGCGCTCGGTACCCTGAATCCAGCCCCGTTCAACGAAACCTGACTCGATGCCTGTGTCGGCCGAATCGCATGAACCGCCCGGCTACGCATGCCCGTTCTGCGCGATTGCGGCCGGCGCCGAGCCGGAGTTCACCGCGTGGCGCAGCGAGCACGTGTTTGTGCAAATTTCGAAGCACTGGGGTCCGGCAAGTCCCGGGCATGCGTTGGTAATACCCACGATTCACTACGAGAACATCTACACGCTGCCGGACGATGTGGCTGCCCGGATTGCCCGAATGGTGCGGCTGGTCGCCACGGCCATGCGGCGCAGATATCCCTGTGATGGCGTGGCCATCCGCCAGAACAATGAGCCGGCCGGAGGACAGGACGTGTGGCACCTGCACACGCATGTGGTCCCCCGGCATAACGACAGGCCGAGTCCGGAAAACCGGTGGGAGCTGGCGGACGGCGCCGAGCGCGCACGTTACGCGGTTCTCTTGCGGCGGAGCCTTGAATCAGTCGTCTAGACGCCCGGCTCGACGCAAACGGGGCGTCCGCTGAAGCTGAGGTCCGCTCTTCCGGCTAGAGAATCTGGTCCAGGAACATCTTGGTTCGATCTTCCTGGGGGTTGTTGAAGATCTGGTCGGGCGGACCCAGCTCGACGAGAGCTCCCTCGTCGAAGAAAGCCATGCGGTCGGCGACCTCGCGGGCGAAGCCCATCTCGTGGGTGACGCAGAGCATGGTCATGCCAGTGGCGGCCAGCTCGCGCATGGCGTCCAGGACTTCCTTGATCATCTCCGGGTCGAGGGCCGAGGTGGGCTCGTCGAAGAGCATGATCTGGGGCTGCATGGCGAGGGCGCGGGCGATAGCGACGCGCTGCTGCTGGCCGCCGGAGAGCTCGGCGGGGTACTTCTGCGCCTGCTCCGGAATGCCGACCCGTTCCAGGAGCCGCATAGCCAGCGCCTCGGCTTCGCTCCGGGGCAAATGCCGGACGCGCTGCGGGGCCAGCGTGATGTTGCCGAGCACCGTGATGTGGGGGAAGAGGTTGAACTGCTGGAAGACCATGCCGACTTCGCGGCGAATGGCGTCCAGATTGCGGACGTCGTTGGTCATCTCGATGCCGTCGATGACGATGCGGCCCTGCTGGTGCTCTTCCAGGCGGTTGATCATGCGGATGAAGGTGGACTTGCCGGATCCGGAGGGTCCGAAGATGACGACCACTTCGCCACGCTTGACGCGCATGCTGACGTCGCGGACGGCGCAGAAGTCATCGAACCACTTATGGACGTTTTCGCAGACGACGATGTCGTCGCGCTCTTCGAGTGGACGAGCGAGGATTTCCGCCTTGTCCGCGGGGATTTCGACGGCCGATTGAACTCCGTTGGATTCCGCCATGGCTGAACTCCTACGCGGTGCGGGTTAGCGGCGACCGACGCCGAGGGCACCCTCGATGCGCCGGCTGATGAACGACATGCTGAAACAGAAGACCCAGAAGACCAGGGCGATGAAGAGGTAGACCTCGCGTCCGTTGTCGATGAACTCCTGGTTGCCCTGAACGCTGACGCGGCCCATTTCCACCAGGTCCAGCATGCCGATGAAGTAGACGAGACTAGTGTCTTTGAACAAGCTGATGAACTGGCCAACGATGGCCGGGATGATGTTTCGGAGGCCCTGCGGCAGCGTGATGAGCAGGGTGGTCTGCCAGCCGCGCAGGCCGAGCGCCTGGGCCGCCTCGGTCTGGCCCGCCTGCACGGCGGCCATGCCTCCACGCACGTTTTCGGCCATGTAGGCGGACGAGAAAATCGTAATGGTGATCCCCGCCAGGTAGACGCGGTCGATGTTCAATTCTTCGGGGAACGTCAGCGGCAGGATGTGACGCGACATGAAGAGCAGGGTGATGAGGGGCACGCCGCGAATGACTTCGATGAAGATCACGCAGGCGACCCTGAGAATCGGCAGGTTGCTGCGACGTCCCAGGGCCAACCCGATGCCGATGGGGAGCGAGCACACAATCCCGAAGAAGGCCAGCAGCAGGTTGATCATGAGACCGCCAAGGTCCGCCGGATTAACCGGATCGAGACCCGGCACGCCGGCGATTCCCAGGATGAGGATCATGATGAGCACCAGGGCAACGAAGGCCGCGATGACCATGCGCCTGGGCGTTGAGAAGATCGCGATGCGCTCGAGGGCTGGGGCGATCGCACCGCCCGCCAGGGCTTCCAGACGGCCTGGGTGTGCTTCCGCCGGGCGAGGGGTCAGGACGTAGCCGAGCCCGATGAACGGCAGGTTGAGCAGCAGGAGCGCTCGGTGTTCCGGCGCCATTTCATGCGGAAACACGCCCACGAACAGCATGACCGCGCCAAAGGCGACGGCGAAGCGGCGCGCAGGTCCGGGCCAGGCGCGCCAGGACATGCCCAGCAAGACGCTAATCAGCAGCAGGCAAATCGCCAGCCGCGAATACCCCTCGTAGGGGTAGAGCCCGACGATGTAGAGGGGCGCTCGGCTGATGATGACGGTCCAGTCGGCCTCCACCAGGACCCAGATGCCAAGGTTGACCACAACCCAGCCGAGCAGGACGGCCAACAGAACCGTGACGATGCCGCTGCTCCGGGAACTGAAGAGGTTCTTCCGCAGCCAGCCCACAACGCCCACCGTGGTGGCGGGGGGAAGCGGCGCCGGGGCTGCGCGGGCGGTCATGCGAAGCCCCTCATGCGCCCTTGAACCTAATCGTACGGTTGTAGAGGTTGCCGATGAGCGAGTACAGCAGGCTCATGGACAGGTAGCTGACCATCACGATCATGAAGAGTGAGATAGCGGGAGCGATCTGCGTCATTGTGTTGGCCACGCTGACCAGGTCCGGGTAACCAATGGCGGCGGCCAGGCTGGAATTCTTGGTGAGATTGAGGAACTGGCTGATCAGCGGCGGAATGATGACGCGGAGCGCCTGCGGGAATGTGACGTGCCGCAGCGTGAGCATCCCCGAAAGGCCAACGGAACGAGCCGCTTCGGTCTGGCCCTTGCCAACCGACTGGATGCCGGCTCGGACGATTTCGGCGATGAAGGCGGAGGTGTAGACCACCAGGCCGACCAGCAGGGCCATGAAGCTGCCGCTGAGTTGCGCGCCGCCCTGCAGCCGGCCGAAGCGCCCCTCGATTTGCGGGATGTCGATCGCCAAGGGACCCAGTATCAAAAGTGCCACGAGGCTGAGTCCTATTGCGATCACGGCAGCCGCGAGCAGCGGATAGCTCTGTTGGCCGGTCTCGGTTTCGCGACGAGTGAGGCGCCTAAAGGCGTAGACGGACAGCGCCAGGCCAATTGCGGTGATCAGGGCCCACGGCCAGAAACCATCCTGCGCCTCAAACCATGGCAGGTAGAGGCCGCTGTTGTTGATGAAGACCGTGTCGGCGAAGACGTAGCCCTCCGCCACCCTGGGCAGGGTAAGCACGATGGTGAGCCAGAAGAGCAGCTGCACGATGAGGGGAATGTTGCGGAAGACTTCGATGTAAACCAGGGCAATACGGCTCAGCAGCCAGTTGGGCGATAGGCGCGCCACGCCGATGAGGATTCCGATGGCGGTGGCCAGAATGACGCCAAGTACGGATGCCCTGACGGTATTGAGTCCGGCCACGACCAGTCCGTACAGATATGAATCGGACGGCTGGTAGGGAATCACGGCTTCGCCGATAGGAATCTGGGCGGCGCGGTCGAGGAAGGTGAAGCCAAAGGGGATGTCGCGCGCCTCGATCTCGCGGGCGACGTTGAGCAGAAACAGGGCAATCGTGGAAAGCACCACGACCGCGGAAACAATCTGCACAGCCCAGCGCAAGGCGACCACGTTGCGCCAGATCGGGACGCCCTGGACGTAGAGCAGTCGCGTCACAGCGGTGTGCAGGCACCCTCGTCGATGTAGGCCCGCGTCAGCCTACAGGAAATGCCCTTAAGCGTTTCGGGGGGACGCTTTCGCGTCCCCCCGAAGTCGTGGCGAGCGAGCTCGCCCATTGCCGCGATTAGCGCAGCGGCGGTGCGTAGATCTGGCCACCTTTCGGGCAGTCCGTGCACGGGGCGTTGGCCCAGAGCGCGTTGCGACCACCCTCGCGCGGGAGGTCGATGCCGCCCGGCCCGAGGTTGCGGTTGTAGATCTCACCGTAGTTGCCCACGGCCGTGATGACATCCTGCATGAACGTCTCGCTCAGGCCGAGATCCTCTTGACCGAAGCTGCCTTCGGTGCCGAGGAGTCGCTTGGCCTTCACGTTGTCGCCAGCTGCCATCTGCGCCACGTTGCCACTGTTGATCCCGTACGCCTCGGCGTAGATCAGACCTGCAACAACGGTCTTGACGATGTCGAACCACTGCTCGTCACCGTGCGGGACGACCGGACCCAGCGGCTCCTCGGAGATGGTCTCCGGAAGGATCACGTGGTCACCCGGGTTCGACAGGCCGCTGCGGAGGGCGGCCAACTGCGAGCGGTCATTGGTGAAGACGTCGCACTGGCCTTCCTGATAGGCCCCAAGCACTACGTCCGTGTCCTCGAACACCTGCGGGTTGTACTCCAGGTTGTTCTGGCGGAAGAAGTCGGCCATGTTCAACTCGGTCGTGGTACCGGCGGTCACGCAGACCGAGGCGCCACCAAGGTCGTAGGCCGAGTCAACGCCCAGCGACTTGGGAACCATGAAGCCCTGACCGTCGTAGAAGGTCGTGTGGACGTAGTTGCCCCACTGCGCGTCGCGGGAGGTCGTCCACGTGACGGTGCGAACCAGGAGGTCAACGTCACCGGACTGGATGGTAGGACCACGCTCGGCGGCGGTGATGAACTCGACCTTGATGGCCTCGGGGTCGCCCAGAACAGCCGTGGCAACGGCGCGGCACAGGTCAATGTCAAAGCCGACGTTGCGACCGGCCGCGTCCAGCGAACCGTACCCAGGTACGTCGTTTCGGCTGGCACAGATGAGTGTGCCGCGTTCCTTGACGGCGGCGAGACGGTTGACGACGGTCGTTTCCGCCTCTTCTTCTTCACCGCAGGCCGCGATTGCGGCGATTGCTAGTGCCAGGGCCACGACTATCAGCCCCAGCCTCAAATTCTTCCGAAGCCGCCCCATAGGTTCCTCCACTCAGCCGCATGACTGTCAACGGCACACGGCTTGCGAGTGTGCACTAAGGCGGTGCCAGGGGCAATTCGATCTGGAACGATCAGGTTTGCGAGGCGCGAGGTCGGCGCCACCACGCGCGGATCGACGGGCCAGGGCTCAGTCGTCGATCACGCCATCCAGCGCACCCTTGTCGACCATGTTGTCCCAGTGGCCGCGGAACGTGGCGTTCCATTCGGACGTGCCCGCGTGAATCATCATCTCCTCAAAGTGGTGTGGGAACACCACGACGCCGTCGCAGCCGGCCCGCAAGGCAACGTCGGCCGCGATCCAGTTGCGAATGATGCCGCCCAGCACGTACGGCTGGTTGGCGCGCCCGCGCACGACCTGCACGATGTCGCTGACGATGGCGCGGGCGTCGGCGCCGGAGTCGATCAGCGGGCCGACGAATGGGGCAATGTAGGTCGCGCCGACTTGCACCGCCGCGACGGCCTGGCTGGCGGAGAACAGGGTGGTGACCATGGACTCGCGGCCGTTGGCCTTCATGCGGGCGATGGCGCGGAAGCCCTTGGAGGTGCTGGGGATCTTCATGACCACGCGGGGCGAAAGCGCCTGGAACGGCACTGATGCGTTGACAATGTCCTCGGTGGTGTCGCCGTCCACCTCCACCACCACCGGGCCATCATTGTCGAGTTCGAGGTAGCGCTCGATCACGCCCAGCATGGGGCCGTAGGTGTCGACCAGACCGTCCAAAACCAGCGTGTTCGTCACGATGCCGACGGGGTTGAATTCGAGATAGTCCTTGATGACCTCGGGATCGCCCTGAAACCAGATGCCCGCCTGTCCCGGATAACCCTGCACCATTGGATTTACCTCCCCGCATCAGCCTCCCCGCATCCTACGCCGAATGGTCGAGGGCGCGCGCCAAGCGAAGCCTGGGCGGACTGTTCTGGTGGCGTCCCGGGCTGGACGCCGGACGAAAACTAGCCCCTGGCAGCCACGTCGTCGGGGTGTCCGCTGAAGTCCGGGCCCGTATAGCCCTCGAGTGTCTCCCTCGGCATGTAGTTGCCGTAGCCGTGGTAGACCCCGCGCGGCTGCGAGCACCAGCGCACGGCGTTGGAGATGACGTGTTGGACCTCGGCCTGGTGGTAGATGGGCAGCGTTTCGTGCCCGGGCCGGAAATAGAAGATCTTGCCGTTGCCGCGACGGAACGTGCAGCCGCTGCGAAAGACCTCGCCGCCCTGGAACCAACTGATGAATACCAGTTCGTCCGGAGGCGGGATGTCGAAATGCTCGCCGTACATCTCGCACTGCGGAATCTCGAAGTACTCGCCGAGGCCGGCCGCGATGGGGTGGGACGGGTCGACCACCCAGATTCGCTCGCGCTCGTCGGCCTCGCGCCACTTGAGCCAGCAGCTAGTGCCCATAAGCGACGAGAAGATCTTTGAGAGGTGGCCGGAGTGCAAGACCACGAGGCCCATGCCCTCCCAGACGCGCTTGCGAAGGCGCTCGACGATGATGTCGTCCACCTCGCCGTGGGCCGTGTGACCCCACCAGGTCAGAACGTCGGTCGCGGCCAGCACCTCGTCGGTGAGCCCGTGTTCCGGCTCGTCCAGCGTGGCGGTGCGGACCTCCAGGTCGGGGTGCTGCGCCAGGGCGCCGGCGATGGCGCCGTGGATGCCGTCGGGATAGATGGCCGCGATTGCGGGGTTGCGCTTTTCGTGCCGGAATTCGTTCCAGACGGTTATGCGGATGGGGTCTGCCATGGGGCGCGCTCCCGAAGAGCTCAATGAAGGCTTTGCTGCTCGCATCCTACGCGCCAGGTGATTCGAGTGCGTGACTCGCGCTCACCACGGTTCGTGCGTTTGGGCCGCCGAACGCGCACAATCGGGGTCATACGCGTTTTGGATCTCCCGCGCATGGCTGACTTTGCAGGTTCGAGCGACGCATCCGTAGACCAGGCCGCCCTGGACGCGTTGGCCGACCTGGCGACGCCCACCGTCACGGCAGCCCTGGGCAAGCTGGGGTTCGACTTTGCGTACGCGACGGGAATCAATCCGCTTGCACCGCCGGTGGGCGGGCGCATGGTGGGGCGGGCGCGAACCGTGCGGTTTATCCAGAAGCGCGAGGACCTGGTGAAGGCGCAGTACGCGGACCTCGAGAGTTCGCCGCACCGCAGCGCCCTGGAGTCGGTCGAGCCGGGCGAAGTCATGGTGATCGACGCGCGCGGCTGCCTGGAAGCCGCCGTCGTGGGCGATATCTTCACCCGGCGCGTCCAGGCGCGCGGTGGGCTCGGGATTGTGATCGACGGGGTCTGCCGCGACATCACGGCGATTCGCGAGGTCGGCCTGCCGCTCTACGCCCGCGGCGTGCACGGCCAGGGCATCGACCGGCGGTTGATGTCGGTGGGCAGCCAGGAGCCGGTGCAGATTGCCGAAGTGGCCGTGATGCCGGGCGACATCGTGCTGGGGGACGGGGACGGCGTGGTGGTGATTCCACCGCACGCCGTGGAGGAAGTGATCGCGGAGGCCTCGACGCACGAGGAGTTGGAAGTCTGGATTCGGGAAGAGATCAGCGCGGGACGCGGCAGCCTGCACACGCACTATCCGCCCAACGCCGAGGTCCTGGCCGAGTTCGAGGCGTGGCGGCGGGCGCAGGGCCGCGATCCCCTCGGACGCGAGTTCCGGCTCTAGGAAGGCGCCAGCCGACATGCGAATCACCGACATCGAGACCTTCGTCTGCAGCTACGCCTTTCCGGAGGCCGACCGGTGGTACGCAGGCGGGCGCGGGGAGCGCGAGCCGCTGGCGATGCACTTCAACGCCATCGTGCTGCGCGTGCATACCGACGAGGGCATCAGCGGCCTGGGCGAAATCATGCCCTGGTCCGACATCGACACTCGGATTCGCGCCGTACGCGACGTGGTGCGGCCGCGGCTGGTGGGGCGGAGTCCATTCGACGCCGACAGGCTGACGGTCTTTGGCAAGGACCTGGACGTGAACCTGGCGCTGGCCGCGGTCAACGTTGCTTGCTGGGACATCGTGGGCAAAGCCACCGAGACGCCGGTGTACCGGTTGCTGGACACGGAGGGACTGGCCCAGCCGCGATTGCGCTGCTACGCCAGCGGCGGCGTGAGTTGGGCGTGGTTCGATCGGCCCGAGCAGTTGGTTGAGGAAGCGCTGGAGCACCAGGCAAACGGCTATACGGCTATGAAGCTGCGGATTGGGACCTCGTGGGCGCGGTCGGGCGTGACGGCAGGGCGGTTCCTGGAGTTGTTGGGGCGCCTGCGGGACGCGGTGGGTCCCGAATTCGAACTGATGCTGGACGCGAACATGCGCTTCAGCCCGGATGAGGCGGACGAGGTGCTGGAACTGGCCCGTGGGCTGCGGGAGCTGGACTTCCGCTGGTTCGAGGATCCCATCATGCGCGCGGAGGACGACGCCTCCTACCGCGGCATCACCGCCGAAGCCACCGACGCCGACAGCGTCACCGTCTACCGGCGGCTGCGGGAAGAGTCCGGCATACCGATTTCGGGCGGCGAGACGACGTTTGACCCGCGGGTGGTGCGTCGACTGATCGATAGCGACGCACTGGACATCGTGAACCTGGACGTGACGTGGGTCGGCCTGGACCAGGCGCGGCGCTTCGCCCGCTGGCTGGAGGCGCGCGGGAAGCTGTGTATCCCGCATAGCTGGACGACCGCCATCTCGTTCGCCGCCACGGCGCACTTCGTGGCCGCCATCCCGAACCGCTACACGTTGGAACACCAGATGATCAACAACCGGCTGATGGATGAGCTGGTGGTGGATCCGGTGTTGCCGGTGGATGGGTACGTGACGGTGCCGGAAAGGCCGGGGTTGGGGATTGAGCTGGACGAGGCGGTGCTGGAACGGAGATTCCAGCGGATTGACGGCGACATCCTGACGAACATCTAGAAAGCCTCGCCCGCCTCACCGGCAGACGCCCTCTAGGCAGCCAGTTCCTCGGTTCTACCGAATCGAGGTGGCCAGGCCCGTTAGAGCGACACCCAACTCGCGCCACTCTGCGACGACTCCACCGCGCGATAGATGAATTGCATCCCGCGGAGGCCGTCGTAGGCGGTGGGGAAGTCGTACTCCTCAGTCGGCATGGGGTCGCCGTCGAGGTGGCGGCGGATGGCGGTGAGGGCGCCGACGTAGATCTGGGCGAAGGCTTCCAGGTAGCCCTCGGGGTGGCCGGGCGGGATGCGGCCGGCGGCGGAGGCGTGCTCGTCCAGGTAGCCCTGGGCGCGGCTGAAGGTCTGGCGCGGTTCGCCGAGGCGCCATACGTCCAGGTAGTTCGGGTTCTCCTGGCCCCAGCGGATTGCGCCGTGCTCGGCATAGACGCGTAGCGTGATGCCATTTTCCTCGCCGGTGGCGATCTGGCTGGCGGTCAGCAGGCCCTTGCCGCCGCCTTCCAGGCGCAGCAGGGCGTTGACGTCCTCGTCCAGCGTGCGGTCGGGCAGGAAGGTGCTGAGGTCCACGCACATTTCGCTGACACGCTCGCCGGTGACGTACTCGAGCAGGTTGAAGGCGTGGGTGCCGATGTCGCCGATGGTGGCGCCGATGCCGGACCGTGAGGGGTCGAGCCGCCACTCGGCCTGACGCATGCCGAGTTTCTCGTGCGGCGTGGCGAGGAAGTCCTGCAGGTACTCGACGATGACCTTGCGCACCGTGCCCATCTGACCGGAACGGAATAGCGCGCGCGCCTGCCGGACCATCGGGTGGCCGGTGTAGTTGTGGGTGAGGGCGAAGACCAGGCCCGACTCTTCCACGATCTTTACGAGCTGCTCGGACTGCTCCAGCGTGTAGGTCATCGGCTTGTCGCAGACGACGTGGATGCCGGCCTCGAGGAACGCCCGGCAGATGTCGAAGTGGGAGACGTTGGGCGTGACGATGCTGACGAAGTCGATGCGCTCCTCGGCCGGCAGCGCGGCCTCGGCGGCGGCCATCTCCTCGTATGAGTCGTAGACGCGGCCCGCGTCCAGGTAGAGCTCGGCGCCGGTTTGGCGGTTGAGGTCGGGGTCGCGCGAGAACACGCCGGCGACCATTTCGGCCTGCTGCTCCATGGCGACCACCATGCGATGCACCGGGCCGATGAACGATCCCGGGCCACCGCCGACCATGCCCATTCGCAGCTTGCGGTTCCACGCGTCCATTGGGGGATTCCTTTCGGGCGGGCTCCGGCGGCTAGTCCAGGCCCAGCAGCCGGCGGTTGGCGTCGGCGTCCATCTCGCCGCCGGCAAAGTCGTCAAAGGCCACGTCGGCGGCGTCGATCAGGTGCCGCGCGATGAACGGCGCGCCTTCGGCGGCGCCCTGCTCGGGGCTCTTGACGCAGCATTCCCACTCCAGCACCGCCCAGCTTCGGTAGCCGGCCTCGGTCAGCAGGGTGAACACCTGCGTGAAGTCCACCTGGCCGTCGCCCAGTGACCGGAAGCGCCCGGCGCGACCGGTCCAGCCCTGGTAGCCGCCATAGGCGCCCACGCGGCCGTCGGGCCGGAATTCGGCGTCCTTGACGTGGAAGGCGGTGATGCGGTCGGCATAGCGGCGGATGAAGTCCAGGTAGTCCAGCTGCTGGAGCACGAAGTGGCTGGGGTCGTAGTTGATGCAGGCGGCCTCGTGGTTGTCGGTGGCGTCCAGGAACATCTCGAATGTGGCGCCGTCGTAGAGATCAGATCCCGGATGCAACTCGTAGGCGATGGTGACGCCGTGATCGCTGGCCATGTCCAGGATCGGGCGCCAGCGGCGAGCCAGTTCCTCAAAGGCCGTCTCGATAACCCCGGGCGGCCGCTGCGGCCACGGATAGATCATGTGCCAGGCGAAACCGCCGGACATGACGGGCAGGGCGTTGACGCCCAGGTTGGCCGAGGCTTTGATCGACTTGCCGAGCTGATCCGTGGCCCACTCGGTGACCTCCGACCCCGACAGCCCCGGCGGATGAAACACCGAGAACCCGTCCGCGTAGGCCGGGTGCATGGCCAGCACCTGGCCCTGCAGGTGCGACGCGAGCTCAGTGACCTCCAGGCCCAGGTCGGCCAATCCGCTCCGGTAGTCGTCGGCGTAGGCCTTGGACTCGGCCACCTGGTCCAGGTCAATCACGCGCGGATCCCAGGTGGGGATCTGCACGCCCTTGTAGCCAAGGCCGGCTACCCAGCGACCGATGTTCTCCAGGTTGTCGTAGGGCGGCTCATCGCGCAGAAACTGCGCCAGCAGGATGGCAGGGCCCTTCATCGACGCCATGCGGGCCTCCTTTGAGGCGGCTCCCGCGGTGTCATGCCTCGATTCGGATGCGCGGGACTGTTGCGACAGGGAGTGGCCGCAGTGTGGACAACCGCGGCGTCGGCTTCAAGTGGAGCGCGGTCGTAGAATCGGGCGACCTGCACTTGCGCTGCCGCAAGAAGCCACCGGGAAGCCGCCGTTACGGCCGAGCAAAAGGCCCCCGAAGCGCCCGAACTGTCGGGGAGTCACGAGAAGACCGTCTACGCCCTGCACGGCCAGGAGCTCGCGAGCCGCAGCCGTCGCCTGGGGGCGTTGGCGATCGATGCCGCGATCATCGGTCTGATCGTCTTGATGCTGTTCGTCGGAGCCGTCGTGGGCGAGGACCGGCAAATGCCGGCGGAGTCAGCCGGCCTGCTCACCGTCGCTTTTCTGGTCTTCTATCACATCCTGGCGTGGACCGCCTTCAGCGCTACGCCGGGCAAGATGATGCTGAAGTTGCAGATCGTCGATCGCAACG
>JAPOXI010000090.1:4283-12022 GCA_026707185.1 Chloroflexota bacterium | reverse complement strand
AAGAGCGGCGTCTCACAAGAGGAGTTTGACCCTGGCCAGAGCCGCGTCGTGGCCGGGGTGGGTGCGCCGAAGAGCCCTCACCGAGTGCTGTGGACGGCTTCGGCCTTTCTCCTTGGAGAGGGTGAAGAGGGGCGGCCCGGAGGAAGGTGCTCGACCTCGGCCTGGCTGCTGCACCGAGGCAGTTACCCTCACCCCAGCCCTCAACCTCAAGGAGACCTTTGAGTAACCCGAGAGCGGGTGCTCGGAAGACCCTCACCCCAACCCTCTCCCACTGTGCAGACCGGAGACATCATTTACACGTGTTCGGAGACATGGTTTACACATCCAGCGATGAGATGGAGGACCGGGATGTGCCGTTTGCGGCGCGTCGGTGGGGCGTGGTCAGCATGCCAAGTGGGCGTTCACGAGACGTGAGGATAGTCGTGACTTCTCGGCGTATTCTTTGATCGAGGCATGCGAGGTGAGCTATGAAGCTGAACGTGGACCGGGAGGCCGACGCGCTGTACCTGCGCCTGGACGACTCGGAAATCGTCGAGTCTGAGGAAGCTTCTCCAGGGGTCGTGCTGGACTACAGCGAGGCGAAGGAAGTGGTTGGCGTGGAACTGCTGCACCTTTCGAAGCGGTCGTCGGATCTGAACCTGTCGGCGTTGGAGTTCGAGACGTTCTAGCGAAGCGTTGCGGCGGACTTGAGGGGGGGGGGCGTCCGACCTCTACGTCGCTGCAGCCAAAGCCGCGACTGTCCGCTTGTCCAGAGGCTTTTCGGCGCCCCGGCCCAGAAGCGTCGGGCCCGCCGCCGTGTCCGCGTCGCCATCGGCGTCTCGCAGTTCCCTACGGACTGTAGACCCGGCTCTACTCAGGCACCTCGTGGCCCCTTACGGCACCCGTTCTTCTCCGCCTCCACGTCCCGCCGCCTCGAGTCCTCCATCGCCAGCGCCGCGCACGAGCACCTGAACGTCCGAGCCGTCCGGCGCCATGGTGTAGAGCGCCACCTCGCCGTTGGGCGTCGGGTCGCCGGGCACCCGCACTGCGATTCGCGAGCCGTCCGGCGCCCAGGCCGCCGCGGACCGGCCGCCCTCGGTAGCGAACTCCTCCGGCGTCCGTCCCACGATCTCCCCATTCAGGTCCGCCACACAGAACTGACGACCACACGAATAGAGAATCCGTGAACCGTCCGGTGACCACGAGAGGTTCAGGTAGGGCTCGACTTCCACGAGTCCTGCACCCGTCGCCACGCTCGCCCAATCGGTTAGCCGCCTGATGACGTCTGCATCCGACCCATCGGGCGCGATCGTCTCCAGCTGCACGTTGTTCCCGTGCAGCCGCGCCACGGCGAGGCGCCGACCGTCCGGTGACCACGATGCCTCGCTAATCACGCCTTCAGCGATGGTGTGCTGCCCGGATCCGTCAGCTTCGAATATGACGAGGTTCAGAAGGTCGCCGAAGACCCCGTCCACCTGGACTTCGCTTCCGTACGTCAGAACGGCCAGACGCGAACCATCGGGCGACCATTGCGGCGCTGTGCCGACAAACAGCAGGCGCTCCCCAAGGCTTAGGGGCTCAGTGCCATCGCTCGCCATCGAGAGTGTCAAGAGGTGCCGATAGACTAGAGCGGCCGGGTCTGCGACATACGCGATGCGGCGGCCATCCGGTGACCATGCCGGGTGGCGACCGAACTGGCTATTGGTCGTAAGCCGCCGTGCCGAAGATCCATCCAACGCCACGGTGGCGAGTTCGAACTGATAGTTCCCGCGCTCCGCCGATGGAGCGTCCGGAGCCGCCCTTAGCCCTTTGGATGGGTACTCGCAGGTGGTATAGACGACTTGTCGACCGTCGGGCGAAAGCGCAGCCTGCAGACCTACGGAGTCGGGGAATTGGCGCCCGGGATACGCGTCCACAACCTGGCGAAGCCATGTCCCTTGAGCATCCACCAGCCGCACCGACGTGACATCGTCGAAAACGAGCTGCAGGCCGTCAGGACTCCAGTCGACGAAGTGCGCCGGCGGATATACCGGAGCCTGCGAGCCGACGCTAAGTTCACCTGGTCCGCAGGCGAATCCGGAGACGGCGTTGGGCTCCAATGACGCAATTCGCTCTTCATCGGTCTGATCTTTCGCGCCTTCGGTCTTCGCCTCGTCCGTAGATCGGTCTTCAACGTGAGTCCTTCCGCCTTCATCGGTCGGTCTGCAGCCGGCGATCGACTCGCACGCATCGCTGATGCAGCGGCAGCCTGCGGACTCGTCGGTCGGTCCGCGGGTGGCGAACACGGCGAATCCAAGCAGCACGGCGAGCCATGGGCCTCGTCGCAACCATCTGGCGTTCACGCGCCCGATTCCTGCTGGTACAGCGCATAGATCGCCATCAGGTCACGGGAATGCGGCGAATCGTCTGCTGTTCGACGCGCAAGTTCGGTGGCAGTGTTGATCGAGTTCTGTGGCCCGCACACTGCACAACTCAGTCGGCTTGAACTACCGATGCGAAGCATGCATTACCTGTACATCGCGCATTAGCTTCAGAGTCCGCCGATCCCAGGTCGCCAAACCTCAGCGTTGACTGCCCGCCAAGGATGCATAGCTCAAACGCCAAGAGGTCATCGAGCCTCGCCGTGGTGCGAATCAAGTGCCAGATCACCGCAGTTGCGGGTCGGCGGTTCGCGCCATTAGTTGGGCGCTGCCATTTGCTTGGTTGTGCCGCCCTCGGAGACTTCAGGGAAGGCTGAGGCTTCGGTTGGTGAGCGCAGCTTGCACCGGAGCTCGTCGCGCCGGGTGATGTCCGCACACCCATCGTCGCCGCGAGTCAAGCCGTAGGAGCGGTCGCCAGGCGGGGCTCAGGGTGGCGGCCCGGCTTCGCGTTGCCGGTTCATCGGACAGGAGGCGGCGAAATCTGGTCAGCGGCTCTTCGGTTTCTGCTGAGATCGGGCCTTTCCGACCTGTCCTGGAACCAGGAGCAGTCGGCGTACGCTTGGGAAAGAGGCACGTCCTAGCTCTGTGCTCCAAGGGTGGCGTGGTCAATGGGGCCCGACTCGATGCTCGGACGTGGGAAAATCAAGCGACGCGGGTTGTGGGTGGAACATTGGGCGTTGCGCAGGTTCGACATTGAGATCCATTGAGGGGCCGCCCCGAAGCGCGGCTGTTGCATGATGAAGGCGCTGGTTCTTCCCGTTCTGGGCCTCTGGGCGCTGCTTGGCGCCGTCGTCAAGCTCGGGGCTAACCTGATCAAGGTGCTCTGGGAGTTGCTCAAGACCGTCGCCAAGCTGGCTACCGGCCTGATCAAGGTCCTGTGGGAGCTACTGAAGACCGCCCTGGACACGCTTCTCAAAGTGCTTCCGATCGTCGTCCCCGCCCTCGCGCTGGCGGGACGGGGGATCGGGCGGGGCGTGCGGGGGATCGGCAAGGGTGGGCGGCATGTCGTTCAACGCATTCGGCGCACGGATACGCCCCCCAACTTGCCGCAGTAGCCAGGCGAATCAGGGCGTGTTCGCCGGCTGGTCCGACGTCTGAAGTGGTTGGGCCTGCGACTAACCGTCGCCAGCGGTCCTTCGCGGTTTGTGAAGAGCCGCGCGTGGCCCAGGGGTCGGTTGCCCCGAAGACCCCTCACCGATTTCGGCCGAAGACGCCCGAATCTGCCTCTCCCCTTGGAGAGGGTGAAGATCGGCGCGACCTGTATTCCACTGCATCCAAACGTGCTTGCTGGCGTGGAGATTACGACCGGAAGACCCTCACCCTAGCCCTCTCCCACGGGGAGAGGGGACAGGAGGAGACGATGGGTGCAAGGAGCGCTGGTGGTGCTCTACGAGGCCCGTTGCCAGCACCAGACGATGTGGGATCCCACCATGGCCGAACCCTCGAAGCCTCAACACAGTTGCACACCGATTGCGGCCGAAGACGGCGGAACCCCGGATCGAGTCCGGGGCAGGTTCTGCCTCTCCCCTTGGAGAGGGTGAAGAGGGGCGGCTCCGGCGGAAGCTGCTTCACCTCGGCTTGGCTGCTGGACCATGCACTTTATGACCGACCACTTGGCCGACGTCGATCTCCGACAACCCGCCTACATGTGTAAACCATGTCCCCGAACGTCTGTAAACCATGTATCCGGTCTGGACACCCACGGGGCGAGGGAGCAAGAGCTGCTCTCCTACCGTGCAAACCGGGGCAAGAGCCGATGCGCCTTCGAGGTCCTGGGGCGTTACGCAAAGGACTCCCGTGACAATGGAACGCGCCTGGGCTCTCCGGGGGTTCCAGTGAGCAGCGACGTTCGGGGAGCGGGCTAGAGCTGGTAGTCCAGGGTCATGTCGTGCTGTTCGGCGTGGCCGGCGGAGAAGGCGCCGGCGCCGGAGAGGCCGGTGAGCTGGTTGGTGCCGGAGCCGGGGACGACCTCGTATTGGGCGGTGGCCGTTTGTCCGTCGTACGAGCCGGAGTGTTGAAGGACGAAGCTGCCGGAGCGGCCGTGCAGGGCGCCCTCGACTTTCTCGAAGCCCAGGAACGTGGCGTTGCCATCCTGGAAGTGGGTCATCAGGTACATGAGGTTGCCGGTGCCGGTCAGGTCGCCGTGGAAGGACTTGCGGATGTGGGCGCGGGTGAGCTTGGGTCCGTCGTCGGATTCGTCGAAGGGTTCCTCGTCCCAGCTGAGGATCTTGAAGGTGGCCTTTGTGAGCATTTGTTTCTCCTGAATTGGATTGAGCGGCGGCTGACTCTCAGGCTACTCAGCATTGCCTGGCCCAAGCGCTACGGGGCCAAGCCGCCTTCGTGGAGATCCATGGCGAGGGTGCGGAAGTTGGGGATGCGGTGGATGGTGCAAAGGTCGGCGTCGTGCTGGTTGGCGGCGTCGCGGCTGGTGCGGGAGAGGATGACGAGGTCGTGGCCGTCGATGACGGCGCTGGGGTACATGAAGCTGCGGTGGACGCTGTCGGGCCAGCGGGCGACGCAGCCGGCGGGGAACCAATTGAGGCAGTCGATGCCGTAGTGCAGGAAGAGCCAGCGGCGCTCGTTGCCGGGGCCGCCGGTGTAGCCGGTCTCGCGCATGCGGTGGCGCCAACCGAGGAGGTCCTGGGAGTTGGTGACGAGGTTGCTGAGCATCCAGTACATGCGGTTGGGCCGGTCGTGGAGGATGAAGAACTTGCACTGGCCGCCGGGCCAGGCGGTGAACTGAGTGAATCTGAGGCGGTTGGCTGATTCGTCATAGTCAAGGACGGCGGCGATGTTGGCGGTGGCTTTTTCGTCAATGATGGCGCGGGCGAAGACGCGGATGCGGCCGGCGACCTGAACCGTGTTGGGTTCCAGCCAGACGAACGGGCGCGACCAGCCGAGGTGGATGTGGGGGCGATCGTCCACGGGGTAGAGCTGCCGCGTCAGGACTGGCGGGACTGCGGGCGGCGGCACGATGTTGGAGAGCGACCAGGCAGCGGGATCGAGGGCCGATTTCGTTCGGTCGCAGCGGACCATGACCTTGCCCTGGTAGTCGATGCCTTCTGAGTCGCGGTCCATGGCCCAGAAGAGGGCGTCGGGGCGGATGACCTGGGCTGTGGAGATGTTCCAGATCGGGCCCGGGAGGACGGTGCGGGGTTTAGTCCAGGTTTCGCCGCGGTCGTCGCTGGCAACGATCTGGAAGTCGCCGTGGGAGCGTTCCTGGACGAACATCAGAAGCTGGCCGTCGACGACGAAGGGGCGGCCCTCCTCGTAGGGGAGGGTGGGCAGGTCGGTCCAGATCCGGCCGCCGTCGGTGCTGCGGACGATGCGCAGGGAGCGGCCGAGATTTGTGTGCCGGCGGCCCCACTCGGGCGCCGCAATGAGCAGAGTGCCGTCGTCCAAGCGGGCGAGGTTGGGGTCGTGGAAAAAGTAGCGGCCGGGGTCGGGGACGCGGGCGGCGATGGTGAAGTCCTGGGCGAGGGGGGTGACGTTGGGGTTGGGCATTGGGAGCCTCAGTCGAGGTGCGTTAGTGTTCATGCAAGCTTCATGCTATTCTCATGCCATGGCAAACATACAAGTGCGAAACGTCCCGGCCGAACTTCACGAGCGCCTTCGGCACCAAGCGCGGGAGAACAATTGCACCATGAGCACGGTTGTTCTCAGAGCCGTGGAGCGCGAGTTGGAGCGGTTGGAGTGGCGAGAACACCTGGCCCAGCGTCCGACGACAGATCGAGACGTTGACGCGGCGACGATCATTGCCGAGGAACGTGCGCGCCGCGACAGGGAACTCGGGTAATCCGATACGTCGTCGATGCGTCCGTGGCGGTCGAATACCTTCTGCGGACACCGCTCGGCCAGTCGGTGGCCGGCATCGTTGAGAGTTCCGAATTGCTGGCGCCGGAGTTGTTGGACGCCGAGGTGCTCTCGGCCCTGCGGCGGCAAGTGCTGCACGGAGACCTTGACGAGTCGCGGGCGCGATTCGTACTCGATGATCTTCGCCGCTGGCCAGTAGACCGCATTTCGCACCAAGACCTTGCACCCGTGGCGTGGACGTATTACCGCACGGTCAGCGCCTATGACGCTTTCTACGTCGCTGTCGCTCAGACCTGGAACTGCCCGCTCATCACGGCCGATGGACCACTTTCGCGTGCGCCGGGGCTGGATGTAGTCATCCATCACGTTCACACGGGCCAATCCGGCTGGTGGGCTGAGCGCAACTGATCCTGCCGTTGGCCGAGTCACGTAGCCTGACGGGTTGCAGCGCGTGCACGGTAAGGCGAGGGCGTGATGCCGGGGCGGGACGTCTCAGCGGCTGGCCGGGAGATTCTTTCGTATTACGAGGAGACTGATGAGGCGGGGCGGTTGGTTCGGGGTGCGGGGCCGCTGGAGTTTGCGCGGATGCGGGAGCTGATTGGGCGGTTTCTGCCGGCGGCGCCGGGGGTGGTGCTGGATGTGGGCGGCGGTCCGGGGCGGTATGCGTGCTGGCTGGCGGGGCTTGGGTATGAGGTTCACCTGGTGGATCCGGTCGAGAAGCACGTGGAGCAGGCGCGGGAGGCTTCCAGCGCGCAGCCGCAGCATCCGCTGGCCAGTGCGGCGTTGGGCGACGCGCGGTCGCTGGACCAGGCTGACGGGAGCGCGGACGCGGTGTTGCTGATGGGGCCGCTGTATCACCTGACCGACCGTGGCGACCGGATGGCGGCGTTGCGCGAGGCATACCGGGTGCTGAAGCCGGGGGGCGTGGTGATTGCGAAGGCGATCAACCGGTTCGCTTCTCTACTGGACGGACTCACCGAGGGCTACATCGACGACCCGGACTTCGTTCCGATCCTGCGTCGCGATCTCGTGGATGGACAGCATCGCGGGCTCGCGGATGACTTCGGCTACTTCACCACGGGGTACTTTCACCGGCCGGAAGAGCTGGAGGCGGAAGTGCGGGAGGCAGGGTTCGAGCCGTTGGGCACGTATGCGGTGCAGGGGCCAGGAGTTGTCGCCACGGATCTTGACGGGCGAATGTCCGACCAAGTGAAGCGAGCGCTGCTACTGGACCTGATTCGCTCCGTCGAAGCGGAGCGGACGTTGCTGGGAATGTCCGCGCACTTCATCGTGGTAGCCACGAAGTGACCGCCTGAGGCGGCGGCCGAAGGTCAGGCCGAGGGTTCGATGCTGGCGCGGGTTTCGGCGAGGACGAGGTCGACGACTTTGAGTAGCGCTTCGTCGTGGGAGTCGCCTTCGAGGCGGCGGAGGCGGTAGAGGTCGACCTGGCGGTCGGCGCCGGTGCCTTGGGCGATGATGGTGAGGGCGTGGCGCAGCTCGGGTTCGCAGTCGAGGGCGCGGGCGTCG
>JAPOXI010000090.1:0-3731 GCA_026707185.1 Chloroflexota bacterium | reverse complement strand
TGGATGTGCATGCCGCTGATGATGAAGCGCCGAACGCTGTCCTGATAGGTCACGGCGAAGCGCTCGTAGCGTTCGCGGGGCGTGGGGGCCTGTTCTTTCCAGTCGGCGAATGGGTGGGTGGAGGCGGCCAGGACGGCGGCGCCGTAGGTCTCGGCGGCCTGGATGACGACGCGGCGCGTTTCCAGCAGCGCGGTGCGGACTTCGGCCACCGATTCGCAGACGCGGGAGTTGGATTCGATCTGGGTGCGGAGGAATTCCCGCACGAATTTGTGGGGGCCGCCCTCCGCTTCGCAGAACTCGAAGATGCGGGTGTCGGGATCGGCCAGGAGGTCGCGGGTTTGCGGATCGACGAGGAAGAACTCCTCCTCGATGCCCAGCTTGATCGTCAGGTCGGCCACACCGCGCCTCCGGCCTGCGCAGCCGCGGGCGCGCAGGCTCATATCGTAATGTTCACGGAACCACGAGAGTATGCACGGCGCGGCACCAACATGGCGCGGGCACCGGCGGCGAAGGGCAACTCCTTCGTCGACAGGCGGCCACAGCGATCCCGGATTGCGGATTGGGCGCCAGCCTCGCGGCTGGCCGGTGGTGTGACCGGGTTAGCTCGGGGGCAGGACCCGGGGCGTGGTGCTGGTTGCGCGCGGCCGCGGCGTGAGGGTGGCCTGGAGGTCCAACTCCTGGCCCATGCGCCGGACGGAGAGGGTGATTGGTTCGCCGACGCGCGCGCCGTCGATGGCGTGTGACAGGTTGAAGTCGCGGGTCAATGCCTGGCCGTTGACGGCCGTGATGAGATCGCCGGCACGGACGCCCGCGGCTTCGGCGGTTGTATCCGGCATGACCGCGCTGACCGCTACGGCGTAGGGATAGGGCGTGCCCGCAAAGCTGTCGAGTTCAGGATCGACCAACTGATATCGGACGCCGAGGAGACCGCGCTCAACGGTTCCTGTGGATTCGAGCTCCGGCAGGCGTCGGATGATGTCGGCGATGGGCAGGGCGAAGCCGATGTCGTTGGCATTGGACTGCACGGCAGTGTTGATGCCGATGACACGGCCGTCGGCGGTGACTAGCGGTCCGCCGCTGTTGCCCTGGTTGACGGCGGCGTCGGTCTGGATGAGGCCGCGCAGCGGAATTGCCATGGGGCCGCTGTCGGTGTTGACGGTTCGCGGGATGAGGCGATCAAGGCCGCTGACGATGCCGGAGGTGGCGGTGTTGCGGAAATTGCGCGGGCTGCCGATGGCCAGGACGGGTTCGCCAACCCGCAGGTCGGCATCGTCGGCCAGTTCCAGGGCCGGGAAGGGGCCGCCCTCGGCCTGGAGGATGGCGACGTCGCCCCAGACATCGCGACCAAGGATTGTCGCGGAAATGCGCTGTCCGTCGGACAAGGTGATGCGCACGCCGTCGTTGGAGTCCTCGGGTAGCACGTGGGCGTTGGTGAGGATGCGGCCGTCGGTGGTGTAGAAGAAGCCGGTGCCGATGCCGGAGCCCTGGTTGAGCGCGCCTCGCCGCACTTCGACGGTAACGACGGCGGGCATGAGTTCTTCCAGCAGGTTGACGTAGGAGGTGGGCGCGGCGCCCGGGATGACCGCGGCGGTGGCCACGGGGGACAGTTGTGGCTGCGACGCGACCGGCGCCGGCGTTGGAGCGGGAACGGCCGCGCGACCCGCCAAGTATCCGCTGACCGCGCCGCCGCCAGTGCCCAGGACCACGGTGAGCGCCAGGAGCCCGACGATCCAGCGGGATAGGGCCAACGAAGGCCGAGGAGATGACGATTGCGACATGCGACGGTCAACCAGTCAGGTTGCCTTGAGTATATGAAGGGACTTCACGTTCTCTGTACGAAACGCTACCGCCGGCCTGGCGGCCGAGCCTCGCGGCTAGACTGACGCCAACCGCCCGCCCGTCAAGGCGCCGTGCACGACTTTCAATTGGCGTTGGCCCAGATTCGGCCCGCCCTGGGGGACCTGGATCACAACCTGGCGCTGCACCTGGACTACATCGAGCGAGCGGCGACGGCTGGCGCCGACGTGGTGGTGTTTCCGGAGCAGTCGCTGACGGGTTACTTTCTCAGCGACCTGGTGCCGGACGTGGCGCTGCCGCGAGATGACCCCAGGCTGGACTCGCTGCGCGAGGCGAGCCAGCGGATCGATGTGATCTTCGGCTTCGTGGAGGAGACCTCGGACCACCGGTTTCTGCCGGCGGCCGGCTATTTGCACAAGGGTGAGTTCGTTCACGTCCACCACAAGGTGTACCTGGTGACGTACGGCCTGTTTGACGAGGCGCGCGACCTGGCGGGCGGCGGGGCGGTGCGGGCGTTCGATACGCCGATCGGCCGGCAGGCCATGTTGATCTGTGAAGACCTGTGGCATCCGACCACGGCCAGCATTGCGGCCGCGGACGGCGCGGACGTGATCTATGGGCTATCCAGCAGTCCGGGGCGCGGGGTGGCGGGCGGCACGCACGAACTCGGTTCCGCCGAGACCTGGCGGGCCATGAACCGGCTCTACGCCACGCTTCACGTCTGCTACGTGGTGCATTGCAACCGGGTTGGCTTTGAGGACGGCGTGAATTTCTGGGGCGGGTCCGAAGTGGTTGGCCCGGATGGCGAGGTGCTGTCCCGGGCGCCCGACTTTGAGGAGGCCCTGGTGTTCGCCACGCTGGCCGACGCATCCCTGCGGCGCCAGCGAACCCGCTTGCCGCTGCGCCGCGACGAAAACGTGACGCTCAACGGGCTGGAGTTCGCCCGTATTGCGGCCCAGCGCCACTGGCGAGATGACGGTTGACGTGAGCCTGCGCGAGCGGGCGCGGCGCGGGCTGGACCTGGACTCGGGCCTGACCTGCCGAGTTCTTGAAGCGTTTATCCGGGATGAGATCGAGAAGTTCGGTATCGAACGCGCCGTGGTGGCGTTGTCGGGCGGGATTGACTCGGCGGTGAGCTGCGCGCTGGCCGCGCGAGCCTTCGGTCCCGAGCGGGTGCTGGCGGTGCTGATGCCGTACCGCACGAGCAATCCGGCCAGTCGCGCCGACGCGGAGACGCTGGTGGATCAGCTGGGGATTCCGTCCAGGGTTATCGAGATCTCGGCGGCGGTTGACGGGTTGCTGGGCGAACTGGACGAAGATCCCAGCCCGTTGCGGCGCGGCAACATCATGGCGCGGGCGCGCATGATCGCGCTCTACGACCAGTCGGAGGCGTTTGGGGGCCTGGTGGTCGGCACGAGCAACAAGACGGAGTTGCTGCTCGGCTACGGGACCCAGTTCGGGGACATGGCCAGTGCCGTGAACCCGATCGGCGACCTGTATAAGACGCAGGTGCGCGCCCTGGCGACGGCGCTGGACGTACCCGCGGCCATTCGAGACAAGGCGCCGAGCGCCGACTTGTGGGTTGGACAGTCCGATGAAGATGAGCTCGGCTTTGACTACGAGACGGCCGACCAGGTGCTGTATCTCTTGATTGACGAGATGTACGCCAGCGCCGATCTCATCGCCGATGGGTTCGACGCCGACCTGGTGTGCGAGTTGCAGCGCCGGGTCGTGCGCTCGCAGTTCAAACGGCGGCTGCCGCTGATCGCCAAGCTCTCAAACCGTACGATTGACCGCGACTTCCGCTACCCGCGCGACTGGGGGCGCTAACCGATGCCTGTCTACAGCCTGGCCACCTCCTTGTGGCCCAACGGCGTGCCCTTTGACCAGGTCATCGCCGAACTCGCCGACTCCGGATTCACCCAGTGCGAACT
>JAPOXI010000052.1 GCA_026707185.1 Chloroflexota bacterium | reverse complement strand
CCACCACGGTGACCGTGGCTGCAAACCGCTCTTCCGAGGTGATATCGCGGATCTTAAGATCTCCGACGATGGTGAAGGTGGCCGTGTCGCCGACGGATACCGAGGCAGGCAGACCTTCGAGCGCGGTGGGCGTGAAGTCGACGAACTCGTAGCGGTCCTCGGCCGAATTCAGAATGCGGGATCGGGTGGCGCGGTCGCGGCGTTCCTCATCGGTCGCGAGAGTGCGCACGTTGATGCGGATGACGCCGACCTGCGAAGCCCCGGTGTTGGCAAAGTCCAGAATGATGTCGCCGGCGACCTGGTCGGTAATGCCGACGACACGGAATGGTTCGCCGCGCAGGATTTCGTCGATTTCGTAGCGAGCCTCGGACTCTTCGGGGACGATGCGGTAGAGCGTCGCATCACCAGTGGCCGGGGCGGCCGCTGGCGCCTGGGTGGCCTGGGGCTGTGGGGCAGCCGCGGCGGGCGCTGCGGTAGCCGGAGCAGCCGTGGCCGGGGCAGCGGTGGCCGGAGCGGCCGTGGCTGGGGCGGCCGTGGCGGGGGCGGCGGTTGCCGGAGCGGCCGTGGCCGGCGGGAGGGTCAGTTGGGGCGCGGAGATTGGCTGGCTGGCCTCGCCGGTGCCGCCGGTGAAAAAGATGAACAGCCAGGCAATACCCGCGACGGCGATGCCCAGCAGGATGGCGACGGCCGCCGCTCGGACCAATCGGTTATTCATGAGCTCGCCCATCGGGATGACCCGTCCTCAATGCGCCAAAGCGTCGCGCACGCCGCGCCGGCTGTCTGTGGTGAATAATCCAATCATCGCAGTCTCCGAGACGGGTTGCGTAATCCGTCTTGCCTGGCAGGGAGCTCTGGGCCAGCGCCCCGGTGGGAGCGGAACGCCTGTGAGACTTGCTCTCCACCAGACCCGACGGGGATGCCCGGTCCGCGGTGGCCCTGCCGACGATGCTCGTGCGATGCCTCGAGCAGTTCAAACAACGGAGGCTGACGAGTGACGAACAAGGCTGACCGCGAGGCCTACTTTCGCGAGGTCGAGCTGACGATTCGCGACTACTACCTGGCCGACCCGAGCAACCCCTACCGCCAGTCCGGGAAAACCGGCGGGGCAGAGCACTGGGAGACCACGCGCTGCTGCATTGCCGAGGCTGTCAACGCCGACGGCGACTACCTGGACCTGGGCTGCGCCAACGGCCTCCTGCTCGAATCGCTCGTGGGTTGGTGCGCCGGTCGCGGCTACACGATCACGCCCCACGGCGTCGACTTCGTCCCTGAACTGATTAACCTGGCCAAACAGCGACTCCCGGCCTATGCCGCCAACTTCCACGTCGCCAACACCTTCTTCTGGCAGCCGCCACGACGCTACCGCTTCGTGCAACTTCTGCTAGATGCGGTACCGCCGGTTGACGAGCGCGTCTACGTGGCCAGAGTTCTGAATGAGATGGTGGCTACGCCGGGACGGCTCATTGTGTCGGTATACGGTCTGGGGACCTCGGCGACACCAGAGGTGGCGGTGGAGACGGTCGAGGGACTCGGGTTTGAGGTTGCGGGGGCTACGGCTTGTGCGTCGGCGTCGGTGGCGTGGATTGACACGTCGTCCGACAGCTCCGCGGTGTGAGAGCGGGACCAGGGTCGGGCACAAGAGTCTCGTACCGCGACTTCCCCGCAAACGACGCGTCCGTATCCACGAGTCGGACTTGGACTTTGGATTGGCGATGCCACGACTCTCGTAGCAGAAAAGACTTTCGCGAGAAGCTGGACACATGCGATTGATCCCCATAGCTTGAGGTCGTCGAGCGAGAGGTGCGAAGTCCGTGTGGCAGCGGGTGACTAAAGACTCGGTTGTCGGACGTCTTCGGTGCCTGGTGCTCGCTGCTGTCGTGGCAATGGCAATTGCGGCCGGGACTGCTGCGAGTGTTGGAGCACAGTGGCCGACGGCGTGTGTGGAGTTGAATGACGTTGTCGAGCGGCATCTTGGGAACCACGGGAATGTGGGCATTTACCAGCGCGTGTTTGGCGCGGACGCGGAACGGGCGTGCCAATTCGACCATCGAGACGACGTGGCCGGAACGTTTATCTGGGCGCTTACCGAATCGGATGGAACAGGCACAGTTCTCGCTGCTCCGACAGCCGCGGTCTCGAGCGGCAGCGGGGGCTGGCCAGAGACGTGCGTGGAATTGAATGACATCGTGGAAGGGCAGCTGGAGAACGAGCAAAACGTTGGGATTTATCAGCGCGTCTTCGGAAACGCGGCCGAGGCTGCCTGTCGCCGGGATCATGCCGACGACGTGCGCAGCGTCTTCGCGTGGGCGACTCCATGCGACGTACAGCCTCCCTTGGCGGCACGGGCCGAGTCACCAGGACCGACCATCCACCAGCTCGCGGGGACCAATGCCGCCCTGCATCCCGTCTTACTCGCGCTGCCCTGGCTGGGCTGCTATTCCTACGCGTGGCTAGCGGATGGGACATCGGCCAACGACATGGATTCGCTGTGGACCCTGCACGAGCTTGCCAATCACAATCAAGAATTCGCCAGGTATACCGCGAATCTCGATTGGTTCGCGGATGGTGTCAATTACAATTACCCTGAGGTGAGCGAGACCAACACGCTCGCGAAGTTCATTTGGATCGCGCGGCTAAGCGCGGATTTGTCGTCGGTGATCATGACCTATCCGTGGCTATCTGATTCGGTCTCCTATGACGAGACAATTGGCGTGCAGGGAGTCGCCAATATAGCCCGGCATAATCTCGACATTGGAATGCAAGTGGCTACTTCTTCATGGGTATTTGATGGGATATCATACGATGAGAGCTTGACTCTATCTAATCTGGAAGCCTTAGTGAAGTTCGTACCTGAGATTGCGCAAACGCTTGTAAGGTTTACGTTGGACCCCGCGGTTCGACCCATCGATGTACAAATGCTCACAGGGATGTACGAGATATACTATGCAACGTACGACACCGTCGTACCAAGCGAGCGCTTCCATCGCGTCGTGAACGCACGCTGGTTCAGGGATGGACTTAACGCACGTGAGCGGGAGTTTATCGTGGAACTCGGGATGGTTCAAGGATACTTAGATTTTACGTTTGACCAATTATTCAACAACTTCCCCTAAGACGCCATATTCAACTCAAGGCATTGCAATATGAGATCTTATCGCGTGGCAAGCATGACTTGGTCGGCTTCGCCGGCTGCCTCTGACTTGACGACGATAGGCACGAAGGCATGAGAGTCTCTGGCCCAGACGGTTCGACAGATTTGAGCAGTCGGGTTAGCGTCCAGTACGCCCTGGGAACGCGATATCTATGCTGAAGCGCACTGGAGAGGTAATCATCGCCCGGCGCTACTGCCGCCTCCTTGTGATGGTGGCGCTAGCTGTATCCGCTGTGGCCGGAACACCAATGACGGTGAACGCGCAGTGGCCGACGGGGTGCGTGGAGCTGAACGACATTGTCGAGCAGCACCTGGGGAATGTCGGCAACGTGGGCATCTACCAGCGGATCCATGGAGATCAGGCCGAAGCGGCGTGTCGGGCCGACCACCGCGCGGATGTGCAGGCGACCTTTGCCTGGGCGTTTGAAACGTCAGCTGCAGTGACAGCAGCGTCCGCGGCCACAGCTGCATCGGCGACATCACAGTTCGCTGGGGGATGGCCTACGACGTGCGTGTATCTGAACGACGTGGTTGAGGCGCACTTGGGTAACGATCAAAACGTCGGCATATACACCCGGGCCTTTGGCGAGCAGGCCGAGGCGCGTTGTCAGCAGGATCATGCCCAAGACGTTCGCCAGACGTTTGCATGGGCAGGGCTATGCGAAGCGGCGAGCGTCGCGCGCGCAGCCCGACCCGGCTACATCCGAGCATTTGATGCCGCCGGACCGACGGTGGGTGACCTCGCCGCATCAAGTCGTCAGCTCGAGCGGCTGCTATTCGTCATGCCATGGCTGGGTTGTTTCACCTATCCATGGCTCGTCGACGGAATCTCAGATCCCGACCAGATGGCACTCAATGGTCTGCTGCTGACTGACGGCATTGACCGCGATCTCGCAATGTTCGTGGCGAGCGCCGACTGGTTTGCCGATGGAACTAACTCCAAGGATATGTACAGCGGCGAAATGTACTCGCTCCAATACCTTCAACTGATAGCGCAGAAAAGCGAGAGCCTGGCCGATCTGCTTCGGTCCTTCACATGGCTTCAGGACGATCTGACATTCGACGAGACAGTCACGCTTCGGAGTCTAAATCGAATCGCAGAGAGGGATTTACAGTTTACGCTTGCCATGGCTCGCGCACCGTGGGTTAGAGATGGACTGGTAGGCTACGAAGAGGACGCGATTGGGTCGCTCGGCCGACTGTTCCTTTCGAACCCGGACCTCGCCAGGCAGCTATTAGCAAATACCTTGCATGCGCCAGTTTGGTCGAGCGATATTCGGGTTATCGGGACGTTAGAGGACTTTGCCAGCCACACTGACGCCCAAGGGCACAGGACCGACCGGCACCACCGGCTTGTGAGCACGCCGTGGTTCACCGACGGCCTTGATCCTCGAGAACGAGCACTAGTCAATGCCTTGAGCGTGGTGGGTGTGAACGACCACGCGGTGGACATCGATCTTCAGATCGATCACAACTCACACTTCGACCGCCTACTCGAGCAACAGCACACCAGGTCATTGACATTCTCGCTTCCACTAACCGGACCGTTCAGAATCTGGGTGTTCGACGATAAACCAATATCCGAGGATCGCAACCTCCTCAGTACCCTTGCCCAGGGATTGCGTGGCGCGGAGCGAATCGTGAATACGGCATTGCCGTTCAATGACCTCGTGATATTGATGACGCGAGGGCCTACAGGAGACTTCGGGAGAGATGAGCCCACGTCGCTCACTGGCATTTCAGGCTTGTGGCCACAGACGGTTTTGGTAAATCAGGATGGCGTTATAAGAATCCATGAGACTCGGACTAATCTGATATACCAGATAGTGGCGAGCCTCTATTTCGATGAGAGCGCAGGTCCGAACTACGCATACTATGAGCATCCTGATCCTAGAGCTCGCCTGCTTAATCCGAAATGGCTGGCACGCAGCGCGCAAGAATTCATCAATGCATTCGCAAATGACTCGCAGGGATCGCGTAGTTTCGCGGATCAAAACCACGAATGGGAATCGGAGGCTCGATCGAAGTGCGCAGAACCAGGACAATCAAACATATACGAGCTTTCGCTGCAGAAGAGAACTGTACTCTATAGTCGAGCAGAGCCGTTGCGGCATTGCGCAGACCTTTACGGGAGAATGCTGCTCTACAGGCTCTTTACGACGCTCGGCGAGGACCGGATGTCGTTGGCCATGCGCGACCTCCACATCCTGGCGGAACGGGATGGCGAACGAAAGAACGCCGAGGGCATTTTGACCCCAAGCGAGAAGGACATTTATCGCGTGTTTCTCACGCACGCGGGGCCGGATCGGCGTGATGAGGTTCGGCATTGGTATCACCATATTCACGGCGGGCCGTTCGTTCACGAGGTGAGTTGGGGCTGACGGACAGGGCAGCAACTGGCCCGGCACGTGCGAGGAGGACGTGTCGCTAGGGTTCGCCGAGGGCGTCGCCGTCGAGCGGGCTCTTGGGGAGGGTGTTGTAGCGGAAGGCGGCGTCGAGGACGCCATTGAGTTGGCGGCGGCGGGTTCCGGCGTCGAGGGAGTCGTTCGTTGGCCGAACGCTCGCTCGCCAATACTCGCGAGCCGCCACGCTGTAACTGTCAAGAACGTTCAGAAGCCGTAAGTGGTAGGTCGCGGCAATTGCAGGCGGGGTAAGCGACCGAACCTCTTGTTCCGTGGATTTGGCCAGGTCGGCCAGGGCCAGCAGCGCCACCAGTCGACGCTCGGTGCTAATCGTTTCCCGGCGGTGCGCCACGTTGATAAGGCTGACGTAGGCCGCGCCGCTCTCAAACTGGCGTCGCAGCCGGCCGGAGGCTTCGGTATAGGCAGCGAGGTTGGCACCGAAGGGTCGCCAGGTTTGCACCGGCTCCACGGGAGCGCCCAGGGCCCTACTGGCTCGACGGATGCTGGCTGCGTCGATCGGCACGACGATTGTGGCCGGAGCCGGCGCCGCGGTCGGTGGCGGTGACTGCACCGAGCCAGGCGTCGTCGGCCGCCCCTCCGGGGCAGAAGCGCCAGTGGAGGTTCCAGCGAAGACCGCCAAGCCCCCAACGGCCACGACCATGACACCGAAAACCAGCAGCGCAAGTGCGGCACCGCCCGGCAAGGGGAGCTGGTGGGCGGCGCTCCGCCGCGCCGCGTCCGCGCGCCGGAGCACGTGAAGCTATCCGCTCGCGGCGCCAGCCGTGGCGGCGGGCTGCTGGCTCTCGAGGCGGGCGATGAACTTCTCGGCTTCCATGGCGGCCTGGCAGCCCTCGCCGGCGGAGGTGATGGCCTGGCGGAAATAATGATCCTGGGCCTCGCCGGCTACGAATACGCCCTCCACGTTGGTGTGCATGTAGCGATTGGATTTGACGTACCCGTCGTCGTCCATTTCGAGTTTGCCCTTAAAGATCTCAGTGTTGGGGTCGTGACCGATGAAGATGAAAAAACCTTCAGTGGCAAAGTCGGATTCTTCGCCTGACTTGACGTTTCGGACGCGGAGAGATTCAACAGCCTGGTCGCCCTGAACACCGGTAACGACGGTGTCCCAGATGAAGTCGATCTTCGGCTCCTCGCGGGCGCGATCCTGCAGGTATGGACCGGCCCGCAACTGGTCGCGCCGATGGATAACCGTGACCCTGGAAGCGAAGCGGGTGAGAAAGAGCCCTTCCTGCAGGGCGCTGTCACCGCCGCCAACCACGGCAACCGGCTGGTCTTTGAAGAATGCGCCGTCACAGGTGGCGCAGACGGAAACTCCACGGCCCCAAAGCTCCTGCTCGCCGGGAATCCCCAGGAGGCGCGGGCTTGCACCCGTGGCCACGATGACCGCGCGCGACTGGTAGGTGGCGGCGCGGCCGGTGAGGGTAAAGGGTGGACCATCGAAGTCGACCTCGGTGATCTGGTCGTAGACGATCTCGGCGCCGAATCGTTCGGCCTGGCCCTGCATGCGCATGGTGAGATCGGGCCCTGTGATTTCTTCAAAACCGGGGTAGTTTTCGACGTCGTAGGTGGTGGCGATCTGGCCGCCCAAGGCGTCGCCAGTGAACACCAACGTCGAAAGGTTGGCGCGCGCCGCGTAGATGGCGGCCGTCAGCCCGGCAGGCCCAGAACCCAGAATCGCGACAT
Source organism: Chloroflexota bacterium (assembly GCA_026707185.1). Next base: position 4,882 of record JAPOXI010000052.1, on the reverse strand, counting down.
CATGCATCGGGTCCTCCCGTACCTGACGCTCGAAAAACGCCTCGCACCTGTTCACGTAGCATCGTCGCATGACGACTGAGCAGGTTTCGCGCAAATCCTGACACACCGCAGGCGTCTCATTTGCCACGTGCCCGGACGAGGCAACCGCGGTCGCACTCGGCGCAACGTTTTACAGACGGCGGCGGCGGCGGGGGCCACGCTGTGCCTTGCGGCCTGTGGCGCGCCCACTGTGGTGGAGCGGGTGGTCGTGGTTCCGACCTTCGTGGAACACGAGGTCGTGGTCGAGCGACCGGTGATTGTCGAGCGCGAGGTGATCGTCGAGACCGAGGTTGTAGTCGAGACGGAAGTGGTCGTAACACGCGTGGTCACAGCACCATCGGCACCACGACCGACGCCATCGACACCCTTACCAGCGCCGCAATCGACCGTGGCAAGGTCCGAACTTGCAATCCTGCCGACGCGAGGGACGCTTCGCGCCGCAATCAGTCCATCATTGGCTTTCCACGGCACACCAGACCTGGGGGCCGTGGACTCTGCTGCCGAATTGTCGCTGGAGGTGCTGGACACGGGCAGTGACCAGCCGGCGCGTCTGCTGGCGCGGGCAGCGGCGGGCGAGCTGCCCGATCTGCTGATTGGCGTTCCAGGCGGTCTCGTCACTGCGCTGGATGCGCTGGAGATGCTGGTACCGCTGGACGCCGCGCTGGGGGCGGAACATGCGTTCCTGACCGAAATGGTGGCGATGGGTCGGCGTGAGCGCGGACTCGTTGGGATGCCTGTGAGTGGACACTCCACCTTTCTGCTTGCCAACCGTGACCGACTTGATCTCGACGGAGTGGCGGACGTAGGCACCTCGTACGACGCCGTGGGGGAGACGGCCCGGCGGCTGACTGATCCTGAGACGTACACCTATGGGTTCGGCGTGGTTGCAGGGTTGCCCGAACTGGAGACGGTGGCCGGTTCGGCGGGCCAGTTTCCAAACAGCGAGAGCGCGCTGACGGCGTGGCAGTGGTACGCGGATCAGTGGCTGCGCGAACGCGTCTCGCCCCCGCCCAGCGCCTGGGACGGGCAAGGCGCAGTGGGTGAGACTCTGCTGGATGGGCGGATCGCGTTGGCCATCGCTCATGGTCGGGCACTGTCCCAGCTGGCCGTGCGGCCTCCCGATCGGCGCGCCGGCTGGGTGTCGTTTCCGTTGCCCACCTGGCCGGAGGCGGAGCGTCGGGTTCCAATGGCGGCGGCGTTCATCGCGGCAGGGCGAAACAGCGACACGTTGGCCGCTGAAGCGGCTATTGCTCTGGCGGGACCCACAGAGTCCTTCCAAGCCCTCCGAGCCACGCCGGCCTGGACGCCGGTCCTGGGAGACGCGGAGGCACGGCTGGGCCTCGATCCGGACAGCTTGTTGGAGTCGCGCTCGGCCTGGACCATTCCAGCTATCGAGACTGCGAACTGGCGGGAACGCGTCCCGGACCTGGATGTCGCGGTGCACGTCAGCCTCACGCTCGGTCGGCCTGTACACGAGGTGGCGGTCGCGCTTTCGGCCACTCACGCGTAGCCAGCGAGCTCTCCGGGGCTGACGTCGACAGCCGCTCGCCCGTGGGGCAGCGCGACGAGGCGGCCAGTACTATGGTCTGGACGCTGATTTGCGGACTTGAAGGCATATGCCCGCGATTGCTATTCCCTGGGACCCGGATCTGTTTGAGATCGGGGCCTTCCGCTTTACCTGGCACTCGCTGTTCTCCGTGGTGGGCATCCTGTCGGGCATTTGGGTAGCGCGCCGGCTTGGTCGCCGAACAACGATTTCCGAGGATCAGGTCACCACGCTGGCGCTCTGGGCCATCGGCGGCGGCATCGTGGCCGCGCGGTTTCTGTTCGTCATCGACAACCTCGATCTGTTTTCCAGCGACTGGGGGCGAATCTTTGCGTTGAACGACGGTGGGATCACGGTGTGGGGAGCACCTCTGGGCGGCGCCGTGTCCGTGGCACTAGCCGCCTGGTGGATGAAGCTTGATGTACGAACCGCAGTAGATATCGGCGCGCCGGGACTGATCCTCGGCATGGGGATCGGGCGCATTGGCGACCTGATCAACGGCGAACACCACGCGCTGGCCACCGAACTGCCCTGGGCCGTCTATTACACGCACCCCAACGCCATCGGCCAAACGACGCCGGTGCACCCAGCCACGACCTACGAAATGCTGGGGGACTTTGCGATATTCGGGATCGCGATGTGGTTCGCGACCCGATACATCGGGCGCCTGTACATCTTCTGGACGGTGTTGGCTGGCTACGGCGCCATGCGGTTCGGGTTGCAATTTCTGCGAATTGACCAGCAGGAACACCTGTGGGGTCTGCAACAATCGCAGATCATTGGAGTTCTTGTGTTGTTGGTGTTCGCGGCGTGGGTTGTGAACTGGGCGCGCGTGAAGTGGGTAGGCCGGACGTAGCTGCGTCCGAGATCTAACGGAGACCGAAACGCCTTTGTGGCTGCCGCCACGCGGGCGGCCGGCAATCGAATGACGTCGTCCGCGTCCGCAATTCGAGCCTCAGGCGCGCCGCGGACGCAATACCGTGTCGCTGGCGGGGCAGGAGAACGGAAGACCCCGGAATCTGGACCCGTTGTTGCGTTGATCTTCGCGATCCTGTCAGGCACGAATATGAAGTTCCGCACGCGCCTTGCACACAGTCAGCCAGTGGTTTCGTCAGGGAACGCGTGTCTGCCATTGGCGACGGGTCTCGTGGTTCCTCGGCTCTAAGGGCCTATGTTCGAACGTAACTCGGAATCTGCTCAATCAGGCTACGGCTTCTCCCGCGCAACAATGGTCCTGGGTCAAATATCCAACTCTGCGGTCGGAGATATGAGTCTCTCGAGTGGGTCCCGCAGGCAGAGCACGCTCAGCTCCGGTCAATTGCCGAGCTGTGCGAGACTAATCAACCCGGCATCGTGGCTCGGTATTGGCGATAGGGGCAGAAGAGGCCGCTGACACGCGCGACGATGCACGTCCGAACACTTGAAGCAAGTTCGGTAGACGGATTCCGGACGTGACTCCGGCGACCGCTGTCGCTTGTCTTTGGCGACGATTCTCGCTTGTTCCGCCCCTTTCCGTTGCGGTCACACTCGGAATCCTTCTGCTGGTCGCCTGTGGAGATCCGGTCCAGCCCGCACCGACGCCCAAGGTTCAGACGCCAGGGGTTCAGCAAACAGTGCTGCGGCCTCGCGAAGCGGCGACGGCTACAAGAATGCCAGCGGCCGCAACTGCTATCGAGGTTCCAACAACGCCCACCTCGCCCGCGACAAACGGCTCAATCTTCGTGCAAGTCGCGAATGGTGAGAATCACACGTGTGGGCTGCTGGGGAATGGGCGGGTGCTGTGCTGGGGCACCAACGACCAGGGTCAACTGGAGGCGCCAGTGGACCTGCGGTTTCGGCGGATTACGTCGGGATGGCGGTTCTCGTGTGGGATTCTGACCGATGGCACGATGACGTGCTGGGGTCGCGATAGTCACAAGCAGGCTGATCCGCCTGGCGGCCAGTTCCAAGACGTTGACGCTGGCTGGGATCACGCCTGTGCCCTGAGCGGCACGAGCGCGATTTGCTGGGGCCGAAACGCGAACGAACGGGCAACACCACCGTCGGGGGTCGAGTTCGCGGTCATTGGCGCGGGCGCCGAGCATAGCTGCGGGCTGTCGACGAGCGGCGCACTGGTCTGCTGGGGCAAAAACGAGAACGGCCAGGCGCATTCCCGCCAAGGGCCATTTCGCGCGTTGGCTGTTGGCATTGCGCACACATGCGTGCTGGACAGCGGCGGAAAGGCCCTATGCCAAGGAGACAACGCAGCCGGCCAGTCGGAGCCTCCCGAAACCAGCTTTGTGGCACTCAGCGCAGGGTCAAATCTCACCTGCGGGATCCTGGCGACCGGCCATGTCGAGTACTGGGGCGGAGCGCAAGACGAGTCAGGCAATAGACCGTACGGTCCACGCGGCCAACATTTGTCCGTCAGTGCCGGCTGGTTAAGCGCGTGCGCCACCAATCGACTCGGTCAAATTGCCTGCTGGACAACTGCGCTACGCCGTCCTTCGCCAGAAGCCTACGGAGCCCTCACACTGGCAGACGTGTCGCTGGGACAGACGTTTTCCCAACCGACAGAGGTCTTCCCCTGGCCGCATGGAGGTGTCGTCATCGCAGACCGGAGCGGGCGCCTGGATGTTCTAAATCCAGAACTGTCCATCCGGCCGCTACTGGATCTCACGGACATTGTCAGTATTTCAGGTGAAGAACGCGGTCTACTTAGCGCCGCCATTGACCCTCGATATACAGAGAATCAGTTTCTCTATTTGTACTACGTTATGGAAAATCCAAGAGATATCGAACTGGCGTTGGCACGGCTGTCTCGATTCCCGGTTATCGATGGCCGACCCGTGAGAAATCAGGAATTGGTGATCCTTGAACTAACAAGAGACACAGAGGCCAGGGGCCACTATGGAGGAGCGATTCGGTTCGGACAGGACGGTATGCTCTATTTGGGCATCGGCGACGCTTCATGCTTTGAATGTGCTCAGAAACTTGACTCTCTGTTCGGAAAGATCATTCGTATTGATGTACGAAACTCGTCGGACAGTGAACCATATTCCGTCCCAGATGACAATCCGATGATAGGGACCGCAAATGCTCGTCCGGAAATCTGGTCGTACGGTGTGCGAAATCCATGGCGAATGTCATTTGATCCAGATAGTGGAAGGCTTTGGGTTGGTGACGTAGGCGAAGCAAACTTTGAAGAGGTGATTATCATTGAGGCCGGTGCAAATCATGGCTGGCCGATTGTCGAAGGGTTTGATTGCCTCGACCTCACACATAGCTCAAGCGAGCAGCATGGCGTCGACTCCGGTC
>JAPOXI010000066.1 GCA_026707185.1 Chloroflexota bacterium | reverse complement strand
CCCGAGGTCGCCAGGTAGGCCCAGCGCCGTCCGACGGGGTCCGTGGCCAGGGCGCTGGGGTACTCGAACTCACGCGCCACGTAGTCCCATGCCTGCTGGTAGTCGTCCATCGTCAGCCGACGCACGCGCAGGCCGTGGTCGCGCTCCAGCTCCTCTTCCTTCTTCGAAGTGTCCAGCGGCGTGTTGCGCAGATCCACGTCCATGTCCATCCCATCGCCCGAGCGCTCGTAGCCCCGAGCCTCCAGGAAGCACAGCGCCTCGGTGTATCGCAGGTCCAGGCCCTGCATGAAGCGGTTGTTGCCGGCGATGATCGCCACGGATTCGCCGGCGCCCAGGCCGGTCAGCCGGTCCTCGATGTGGTCGAACAGCCGGGTCGCGATGCCCTGGCGGCGCAGGTCGCTCGCGACGGCGAACAGCTTGACCCCGCCGGCCGTCTGCAGCTCCTCGCTGGGCGGAGCCCCACAGGCCATTGCTACCAGCTGCTCGCCTTGCCAGACTGTCGGATTGAGATCGGGATCGAAGTCGGGATCGTCCAGGATGCGGTCCTGGAGGATGGCCTCCGAGAAGGGCAGGTACGCGATCTCGCGCCGGCACAGCGCCGCCGCGACTGGCAGGTGCCGGGCTTCCAGCGGGCGCGTCTCCAGATCCGTCACAGCGCCTCCATCCAGCGGCTCATCGTCATGAACTCGCGCTCGGCCAGGGTACGCCCCGTGGGCACGCCGGGTCCGACTTCCGTCTCCACGATCAAGTGTCCGGTATAGCCGCGGCGCTTCAACTCGGCCAGGATCGACGGCCAGGGCACGTGGCCTTCGCCCAGCGCCCGCTTGGCAAACCAGCCGGGACCCAGCCGGCGGCGCGGCGGTTCCATGCGCTCGATCCAGCTGCCGATGTGCTCAAGGTAGAGCCGAAACGGGTAGGCCCCCAGTTCGGCGGGACCGACGATGGAGTGATCCTTGACGTGCACGTGCAGCAGGCGGTCCCAGACCGCACCGACGCAGCGAGGCCCGAACGGCGTGGGCGTCTGCATCAGGTTGGCCGGATCGAGAATCAGCCCAATCGCCTGCCGATCGATCTCGTCCAGCAGCCGGTTGGCGCCGGCCGCCGTTTCGGCCAGCGATCCGTGATGCATCTCAATCGCCACCATCACATCCAGATCAGCCGCCGCGTCGGCGCACCAGCGCAGGTGGCGCGCGGCTCGTTCCCAGTGCTCGGGCTCGGCTTCCGGGGCCGCCACCCAGCCCGGCCAGACCCGCACGCTACGAGCCCCCAGCACGGCGGCCCACCTCAGAAACCGATGCGCCGCTTGGCGGGCCTCCAGGGCCTCCGGCTCGTCCAGCAGCGCGAAGTTGCCGGCGTGGGAGGCGATGTTGGCGATCTCCAGCCCCTCGAAGAGTCCCAGGAGGAGTCCAAGGCGCGCGGCATCCGCGTCAGGCGGTAGCTGGTGGCGCGTACCGCGCAGCTCCACGCTGCCGTAGCCAATCTCCCGCGCCGCGGCGGCGAAGTCGGCGGCCGGCGCGTGGTCAAACAGCAGCCCCGACAGCGCTACCTGCATTCAGCCACTCTCTGTCCCGGCATCCAGGAACCACTCGCACCGTACGTCATCGCGGATAACCCGTCCTGAGGCCGGCGGCGGGCATACGATTGGGAATCATGCTGAGCCACAAACAGATTCCGACGTGCATCCGCGGCAGCTGACGCGTCGAGCAGTGCTTTCGGCGGGATTGGCGCTCGGTGCCGGCGCGCTGGCCGGCTGTGCCGATCCGCCGGCCCTGCCGCCGCTGCCGTTCGCTGACTCCGACAGTGGCAACGTGACCTACCGCACCGCCGATGGCATCCAGGTCGTCGCCACCTTCACCCCGCCCGACAGCGCCCCGCCCTGGCCGGCCGTCGTGCTGATGCATCAGTACCAGGGCACGCGCGCCCAGTGGGACGACCTGACGTCCGATTTGCTGGCGGCCGGCCTGGCGGTGCTGGCGCCCGACGCGCGCGCCCACGGCGAGAGCCTGCGGCGCGTGCGAGACGACGGCGGATACGACTTCGAAACCGACCGGGCCAACACCCTGGACGGCTGGCCGACCGATGTGGCCGCCGCCGTCGCCTGGCTCACGGCCCGCAGCGACATCGACTCGAACCGCCTCGGCGTCGGCGGCGCCAGCGTGGGGGCCAACACGGCCTGGATCGCATCCTCTGTGGTTCCCGCCATACGACGGGCCGTGGCCGTCAGCGGACGCTTCGAACCCGGCCGCCTGCTCATGGGCGAGGACATTGCCAACTTCCAACCCCGCGGCGTGCTCTTCCAGTCCGACCGCGAAGAGGCGCTCCAGTCGCAAGCCCTCTACAGCCGCACTGCCGAACCCCGCAAGGTGTCGGTCTACGACACCCCCGGCCACGGCATCGAACTCCTCAAGCACCCCACCCCCCGCCGCGACTTCGTGGCCTGGCTGGCGGAGGGAATCTAACCCGACCGACCAACCAGTCAGTTATGAGGCCGACTTAGACTGATCGGCACGAGCCGGCAATTGCGGAGCGGCGGGCATATTGGACGCGCGGAGCCAGTCACAAGCGGCGATTCATCCGTCGTTCAGGTGGATTCTGCTGGCGCGGTGGGGAATGCCGCTGCTGGGCGTGGCGATGCTAGCGCTGATCGCCTGCGGCGAAGCATCCGAGCCAGCGCCGGCGCTTGATCAATCGGCCACCGCCACGGCCTCGCCAACACAAGCCGTGGCGTCGCCGGTTCCACCGTCGCCCACCCCGGTGTCGACCCCGAGTCCACGCTCGGCAACCCGACCAACGCAAGCGGTGGTCTCGCCGGTCACCGCTTCGCCGGCGCCAGCGTCTACGCCAGCAGCGCGCCCGGAACCCGAACCGACCAAGACGCAATCGCCAACCCCCACGCCCGAACCCACGACGCCACCGGAATCGACGGCCGTGGTCTGTGCCGAACTCGTGAACGAGACTCGCTGGCTCAGCAAGGAGTTTTGGGTCGGAGCGACGCTTGCCGACGTGCAAGCCGCGTTGAACTGCGGTGCGAGCGTCACCGTTACGGACGGTAGAGGGCTGACCCCGCTACATCACGCGGCCGCACTCAGCATCGAGCCGGCCGTGGTTGCCGCCCTGCTGGAGTTTGGTGCCAACGTCAGCTCAAAGTCGAGGCCCGGATTGACTCCCCTCCATGTCGCAGCACTTAGCAATTCTGAACCGAAAGTGTTGGCCGTTCTCATAGATTACGGCGCTGACCCGAACGCGCGAAGTGATGGCGGCTGGACACCTCTGCACACGGCGGCGCTATATGGAGGCCAGCCGGAGGCACTTTCCGTGCTGGTGAAGCGAGGAGCTGACCTCGAAGCTCGAGACGACCGCACCTTGACTCCGCTGTTGCTCGCGGCGACCGCGGGCGAGCTACCGACCATGGTGGCTCTTCTGCATCGCTTGGGGGCCGACCCGGAGGCGCGGAGCGACCACGGATTCACGGCACTGCACTGGGCAGCAGGCTTTCACCCCAAGCCCGCTATGGTCATGGCCCTGCTGGATCTCGGTGTCGACGTGGAAGCGAAAGCTGCTGACGGTATCACCCCTCTTCATTGGGCCGTCACGTTCAACAACGAACCGGCCGTCGTCCACGCTTTGCTGGAGCGCGGCGCGAACCTGGAAGCCCGCGCTGTCGAACAAGTCACACCCCTGCATCTGGCGCTCGCGTACGAGGCGGATCCAGAACTGGTCGAACTGATGATTGGCCGTGGCGCAAACCTCGAAGCCAGGGCCGAGGGCGGCATCACACCCCTGCATGCGGCAGCCGAGTTGGAGGACCCGGTCTACGCACAGCTCCTGCTGGAAGCCGGCGCCGACCTGGAAGCACGGGACGACGACGATTGGACGCCCCTGCACTTCGCGGCCAACGTAGAAGCCCTGGCAGTTGTGAAGCTCCTGCTGGACGCCGGCGCCGACCTGGAAGCACGGGACGAGGACGACTGGACGCCCCTGCATTTCGCGGCCAGTGGAGAGACCCTGGCAGTCGTTCAGCTCCTGTTGGACTCGGGTGCCGACCTGGAAGCACGGGACAAGGACAGCTGGTCGCCCCTGCATTTCGCGGCCTACTTTGGAAGTGCGGACGTTGTCGCCCTCCTCCTCGAACGTGGCGCCGACCTCGAAGCCGAGGACAACGACGGTGCCACGCCGCTTGACCTGGCCCTGGCCGCCGGCAATCGTGCGACCGCTCAGGTGCTTGAGGAACATGCCGCGGGAACCTGAGCTCGATCCCCACGAAGTCTTTCGCCGCCAACGCCGGCGCAACGCCGGCTGTTCTCGTCGAGGTCGACAGTCTCGACCTCGAACCCTGCCGTCAAGAAACTGGAATCTGACGGCGTGGGTCGGAATGCTCATGGTGTTCGCCGCCTGGTCAGCGGCCTGCGGCGGCGCCTCGAAGCCGGGGCCGGAGCCTCTAAGGATCCCGTGTGTCGACAGGTCGTATCTGACGTACCGATACGTCTCGGAGGCGTACTGGGCCAGCGCGAGTGTTTCCGAGGCGCGCCTCATGGTGGCCTGCGGTCCTGGGCTTGGATCGCAAGACGGTTTAGGCCGAACCCCGCTACATCTGGCAGCACGATACGGCGCGGAGCCGGCCGCGGTCGCGGTGCTGCTGGAGCACGGTGCCGATATCGAGGCCAGAGACGATTTCCACAATACTCCCCTGCACGCCGCCATTGAGGGTGGCAACCCCGACACGGTTTCGCTCCTGCTAGAGCACGGCGCGGACATCGAGGCCCGCGACGATATTGGGGCGAATCCTCTGCATCGGGCGGTAGCGAAGATCATCGGAACTATCGCCGCATCGCTGAAGCAGGGCACCTTTACCGAGGGCTTTGACTGGATTGGCGACACAGCGCTCCTCGCGGCCATCGATGCCCGCCATCCGGCCATCGTCGCTCTGCTCCTTGAACACGGCGCCGATACCGAGGCCAGGGACTACCTGGGGCATAACGCGCTGCTGGCGGCAATTGCAGGCGGTGAGCCAGCCATTGTGAGGATGTTGCTCGAGCATGGCGTCAACGTTGAGGCCATAAACAAGTACGGCGATCCCGCGCTGCACGCGGCGGCCGAGGATGCCAAGTACGACCTGGTCGGGATTCTTCTGGATTACGGCGCGGACATCGAGGCGAAGGACGAATTCGGCAGGACCCCGCTTGAATCGGCGGCGCTTCGAGGTGATCGGGCTACGATGCTGGTCCTGCTGAATCGCGGCGCCGAGGTCGGCGATCTCTATTGGAGCGAACCGACCCTGCGGCAACTGATTGACGAGCTACGGTCCGGAACCAAGCCGGCGGTACCTAGCGCCTAGCCCGCAACGGAACTCGCCGACCGAATCTGGCGGTCCGGATTGGCAGGTCTGGCGCTACCCGCAGTCGCTGTAGCCGCAGGACACGCATTTCATGCAGCCCTCGGCGTAATGGAGCTGGCTGCCGCCGCATGAGGGGCAGGCGCCCGCAAAGCCCTGGTCGCGCGCGGCGTGCTCTTTCGATCCGACTAAGCACAAGTCCTGGACGGCCACACCACGGAACCACGCCAGATGTCGGTCGACCACTCCCACGTCGAGGCATCACACTCGTCTAGCTCGACGCCCTCGCCACTACTTCGTCACCAGACTGACGGAAGGGCATTCCTAGCCAGGCGGAATCGGGAAAGCAGGGAACCCGGATTGGATGTACGACCATAGTCCGCACATTGCGAGTCCCGTTCAACTCAATGTGGCTACTGCTAACTGATCGGCCCGAGTAGCGCTTCCGCTTGGTCTGGGTCGATGCCTAGCTCCTCGTTGAATCGACGCCAGCAACACTGCCAAGCAGTGACCGTTTCCCGACTGAGAGTCATGCCTAGCATTGACTTCGGGTCACCTAGGAACTTACGCCTGAATTCAAAGTGCAGGGAGGCCAGCTCTTCATGCACGACCTGAAGGGCTTCTTCCTTCAGCAGACCAAGTGACCTGAGCGCGGTTGCACGGCCGAAGACCAGCCCTGCGATCGCCGAGAGCTGGTCCAATTCCTCTGCGGTCGGTTCAAGAGAAGACAGCCACTGTCGTGATTCCGGATCGAAGTCCGTGTAGTTCATGCGCTTTCTGAAAACTTCATAGGACGGTGCATAGGAAATGGCGATTTCGAAGATCTCTCTTACGAATCCCCTTATGTCCTTCAGACCTCCGAGAGCCCTTTGAGCGTCACCGAGCGCGTATGCGATTCGGAAGTCGTGCCTCCGTTGGCGTGACCAACTCTCCTTCCATGCCTTCTGGTCTCGTGGGTGAATTGCGGCCATGCCACGGAGTGAATGAAGTCGGCCGACTTCCTGAATTACGTCCAGGTAGGCAAGTGCCGCTGCACGGTCCTGATCAGCCTGATGAGAGGCAACTGCAGCTCCATACGCCGCCTCAGCCGAGTGATACGCCGATTCAATACCCGACGCAACTTCGGAAATCGTCAGCTTGCCTCTGTAGGACCTCGACGACTTAGGACGGCGTTTTGCCGGACTCACCTACCCGCAGTCGCTGTAGCCGCAGGACACGCATTTCATGCAGCCCTCGGCGTAGTGGAGTTGGCTGCCGCCGCAGGATGGGCAGGCGCCCACGAAGCCCTGGTCGCGGGCCGCGCCCTCAACGTAGGTCTCGGCCGCCGGGGCCGAACCGCTGCCGAAGGTCGGTGCGGACTGGCGGGTCGCGGATGCTGTCGTAGCTGCGGGTTGCTCGGCTGGGGGCGTGTAGGTGCCCTCGCCCTGCAGATCCACCATGGGGACGAAGTCGCCGTTCTCGACGTCGATCCGCTTGGCCATCGCCTGCGCGATCCCGTCGCCGCAGGAAAGCACCCGCTCGGGGCCGAACCCGGCGGGCCGGTGGCAGGTGATCCCGCGCAAAGTCTTATGCACCTCGTCGACCGGTACGCCTGAGCGCAGCGCCAGCGACGCCAGCCGGCCGATGGCTTCGGTCTGCGCGGCGGCGCAACCGCCGGCCTTGCCAAGCGTCGCGAAGGTCTCGAACGGCAGCCCGCGCTCGTCGTCGTTGATCGTGACGAACAGCGGACCGCAGCCCGTGCGGATGCGGGTGGTGGTGCCGTGAATCTGGTCGGGCCGCTCGCGCTCGACCGCGGCCACGATTGGCAGCGGCGTGCGGTCGGCGTGGTCGTCCGAGGCCCCGTTGGCTGCCGGCGTTGGCGTCAACTCGGGCGCGTGGCCGTTGCCGTGGCCGTTGACCGAGGCGGCCACTGGTGCGGGGGCCTCGGCGACGGGCGCCAGGGCCTCGGCGGCCTGCGGCTCATCGGTCTCGTCGCGGCGCGTCTTGTCGCCGCTGTCGCTGGTGGTCAGCACCTGGAAGTCACGGCTGCCGTCGCGGTAGACGGTCACGCCCTTGCAGCCCAGTTCGTAGGCCCGCCAGTAGCCGCGTTCCACGTCCTCGCGGGTGGCCTCGTGCGGGAAGTTGATCGTCTTGGACACCGCGTTCTCGGTGTGCGCCTGGAAGGCGCTCTGGACGCGGATGTGCCACTCGGGCGAGACATCGTGGGCAGTCACGAAGATGCGGCGGGCCGATTCCGGCACGCCCTCCAGCACCTGGCGAGCGTCCGCCGGCGTCTCATCGGTGATCCGCAGGCTGCCGTGGTTGGCCTCAATGGCGTCCACCAGCTCTTCGCTGAAGAAGCCGCGGCGGCGCGCGTAGGTCTCGAAGATCGGATTTACGTAGCGCAGCGTGGTGGCGGCGTTGTCGTCGCTGTCGCGCATCACGTTCTTCCAGAAGATCAGCGCGAACAGCGGTTCGATACCGCTGGAGGCGTCCGCGATCATGCTGATCGTGCCGGTGGGCGCGATGGTGGTGACGGTCGCGTTGCGCCGCTCCGCATGGCCCTTGCGGTCCCAGGCCGAGTTGGTGAAGTTGGGGAACGCGCCGCGAGCGGCGGCCAGTTCCTCGGAAGCACGCCGGCCTTCATCGTTGATGAATTGCATGACGTCGCTGGCCAGCGCCTCGGCTTCGGGGCTGTCGTAGGGCAGACCCAGGTGGAACAGCACGTCGGCCCAGCCCATGACGCCCAGGCCCACACGGCGGTTGCCGTGCTTGACGATGTCGTCGATTTCCTTGAGCGGGAAGTTGGAGGCCTCAACCATGTCGTCCAGGAAGCGGACGGACAGGTGCACGTCACGGCGCAGAGCCTTCCAGTCGATGCGCGTGCGGTCCTCGGTGAGGTGCCAGTTCAGATTCAGGCTGCCCAGCACGCAGGCCTCGTAGGGCAGCAACGGCTGTTCGCCGCAGGGATTGGTGGTGTCCTGCAGCGCCACGTCCGGCGTCGGGTTGGTGCGCTCCAGCCGGTCCAGGAAGATCATCCCCGGTTCGCCGTTCAGCCAGGCGCCGTCGACCAGGCGGTCCCAGACGTCGCGGGCGCGCAGCCGCTTCGTCACCTCTTGGGTGCGTGGGTTGACCAGCTCGTAATCGGTGTCGTCACGCACGGCCTGCATGAAGGCGTCGGTGATGCCCACGGAGATGTTGAAGTTGGCGATCCGGCCGTCTTCGGTCTTGCACTCGATGAAGTCGAGGATGTCCGGGTGGTCGACGTTGAGGATGCCCATGTTGGCGCCGCGGCGCGTGCCGCCCTGCTTAATCTCGCCGCAGGAGTAGTCGATCATCGACATGAAGCTGATCGGGCCGCTGGCCACGCCGCCGGAGCTGCGCACGAAGTCGCCGCGCGGGCGGATGCGCGAGAAGTTGAAGCCCGTGCCGCCGCCGCTCTGGTGGATGATGGCCGCGTGCATGTCGGTGGTCTTGATGCTGAGCAGGTCGTCGTCGATGGGCAGCACGAAGCAGGCCGCCATCTGCGCGTAGCCCTGCGGCTTGCCCGCGTTCATCAGGCAGGGGCTGTTGGGGACGAAGCGCAACCCGCGCAGCAGGTCATACATGGCATCAACGATCTCGGTGTGGCCGTCGGCGTCCACCCAGCCCCGCTCGCGCTCCACGTCCACGACGCCGCGCACGACGCGGTCAAAGAACTCGTCCGTATCTTCGATGGGGTGGTCGACGCGATCCTTCAGGAAGTAGCGCTTGCGCAGCACGGCCAGCGCGTTGTCGGAAAGGTCCGGATACGTCGTACCGCCCCTAGGCATAACGCGTCTTTGATGGAACCGAGAACCTGTAGCTCGGTCGCCACCCTCCCCACGTGGCGGAAGGGATCTCGACCAGAGACCCGTCCTCAGTATTACCACGCTCAAGCTCTGTGCGGATCTGTCCCAGGCCTTCCCGAACCAGGGCGTCGTGCGCGCCCCAGGTGCCGGCGGAGTCCTGCGGGAAGGCCACACCCATCGAAAACTCCGTTTCCGCGTGCCGCAGGCCGAAGAGGACGAGGTCATAGGCCCCGGTCGACGGAATGACCTGCGCGAAATCTATGGCGAACTGCCGACCGTCGCGCGTGCGGTGCAGTTCGCCGAGCAGTCTGATCACCGCCACACCCCCCACTCCGGTTCGCCCTGCCCAATCGTCGCTAAACGCAGATGCCGGGGTCCCAGCGACGAGGGCGACGGATGGACCTACATACTACATGTAGGCGGGCCTGAATGGTTACATCCCCTATCTTGCGTGTCAATCGCTCCTTATCAAACATCTGGACAACTTGTTCGCCAGGCGTTCGGTTCGTTCAGGCACCGTTGGCGGAAGCGCTATGGACATCGACTCTTCGAGTAGTGCGCCCGCAGACACAGGATCCGTCCAGCGCTGCTATGCCGGGCCGCGTGCGTTATACAACTGGTCCACAGCGCATCCACAGGCCATACACCTGCCCGGAATCGGGCTGATCAGCCGGCGGCGGTCTGTAGTTCGGCAATTCGGCTGTCGCGTCCGACCACGATCAGCAAGTCGCCCGCGCTCACGCGCTCGGAAAGGCCGGGGGTCACGATCAACTCGTTGCCGCGCTTGATGACCAGCACGTTCACGTCGTAGCGGGCGGCCAGGTTCAGGTTGGCCAGCGACTGGCCCGCGAATGGGGTGCCGTCAATCTCGGTGATGCCGAGGTGCGGCAACAGTTCCAGGTAGTCGAGCATTCCGGGTGTGGACACGCTCTGGGCCAGCCGCAGTGCCATGTCGCGCTCGGGAAAAACCACGCGGTCCGCGCCAACCCGTTCCAGGATCAGGCGGTGCACCTCGCTGGAGGCCTTCGCGAAGACGCGCGGCACGCCCAGGTTCTTCAGGTGCGTCGTGATCAGCACGCTAGCCTCGACCTCGGCCATGGCCACCACGGCCAGGTCCACGTCGGTCGCCCCGACCTCGCGAAGCACCGCCTCGTTCGTCGCATCGCCCACGACCGCCTGATCGACGACGTCAGTGGCCATTTGGACGGCTTGCTCGGACGTGTCGAGCACAACGACTTCGTGCCCGGACTCGGCCAACGTACGGGCCAGGCTGCTTCCGAACCGTCCGAGGCCGGTCACCAGGATTTGCATGGGCGCGGTCGGCGGCTAACCGACCTTGATGGCCTCCTCGGGAAAGCGGACCAGCGGCTGATGCTCGCGCGTGACGAGCGCCTGGGCAAGCGTCAGGGCCCCCAGGCGGCCGACGAACATCGTTCCGATCAGCACGAGTTTAGAAGCCACCGTCAGATCGGCCGTGATGCCCGTCGAATAGCCGACGACGGCGAAGGCGCTCACGGCCTCGAACAACAGGTTCGACAGCACCGTTTCGGAGCCGCGCTCGGCGATAGACATGAGCACGGTCGCCAGGAGCACAGCGACACCGGACAGTCCAACAACCGCCAGCGCACGCATGACCGAGTGCTGGGCGATGCGCCGGCCAAAGGCCTCAGGGAAGCGGCGACCTCGTATGTGCGACACCATCGCTATGAAGAGCACGCTGAAGGTGTTGACGGTGATTCCCCCGGTGACCGCGGCCGAGGCGCCGCCGATGAACATCAGCACGATCAGCACGATCAGCGTGTCGGTGTGCAGACGACCCATATCGATGGTTGAGAATCCGGTCGTGCGCCAGACCGCATGGTTCAGCGCGGCGTTCGACCGCAGGCCAAAGTCGTCCGCCGGCACCGCGCCGCCGAAGTCGGGTGACAGCACCATCAGCAGCACGAAGCCCACGATCAGAAGCGCCGGCATGGCGGTGAGGACAATGCGAGATTCAAGCCCCAGGCGCCGCCACAGCCGACGACGCAGGACATCGAATATCACCATGAACCCGATGGCGCCAATGATTGCCAGCGCGGCCAGGATGCCCACCGTCGTCGGATCGTCAACCAGCCGCGCGAAGCTGACGGAGCCGGGCTCGATGTCGAACCCTGCGTTGGTAAAGGCGGAGACGGCGTGGAAGATCGACCACCAGTGCGGGTTGTCCACCGACGAATCACCGCGGACCCGGAGAAACAGCAGCACCGCCCCCGCGCCTTGCAGGATCAGCGTGAAGATGGCGATGCGCCAGAACAGCCCCTTCAGGCCGCCAGGCTCTCCACGTCCAATGTGCTGGCCGAACATCAGGCGTTCGCGGGTCGACGTGCGCCGGCCGGCCAGCGAGAAGATGACGATGGCCCCCACGATGAAGCCCAGGGCGCCGGCCTGGATCAGCGCCAGGATCACGATCTGCCCGAACAGGGACCAATGGTCGTGGGTGGAGACGACGGTCAGACCGGTGACGCACACGGCGGAGGTTGCCGTGAACAAGGCAACCAGCAGATCCGGCTCCTGGCCATCGGCCAGCGAGAGCGGCAAGGCCAGCAGGACGGTGCCCAGAAATATCAGGCTGGCGAAGGCGGTGATGAGGATGAGACCCGGCCGGAAGGGACCGCGTCGCGCCAGGGTCGTCTCCACCTGGAGGTTCATCGATACTCGTCGCGGCACCCGGACCACGCGGTCGCCGGCGCCCAGCGGGCGTGGGGCGCCGTGGTGCCGGCGCGGACCTGCGGGCATCAGGCGTATCCGGCCCGCGCCCACTCACCGGCCGCGTCAGCCGGAGTGGACACTAGTGGCGTCAACCTGCACCGCATCACAGCCGGGCAGTGTAGACCCGCGTTGACGCCCCGGCGGGGCCGCTCCTAGGCTTCAGCGGTCTGCTGCCGGTCCCGAAGTCGTATGCCTGAGCAATCCCCCGTGCGAGTCGCGTTCATTGGCGTGGGCGGCATCGCCTCCATGCACCTGGCCAATCTG
>JAPOXI010000105.1 GCA_026707185.1 Chloroflexota bacterium | reverse complement strand
CTACGGCGACGCGACGCCGGTCATCGACCCGGAGTCGCACATGCGCGAACTTGCCAGCCGGGGAGGCGGTGATGCCCGGGCGCTCTGCCCGACGCTGGTGATGGGCGGCTTCATCGATCCGATGGTCGCCCCGATCGCGGAGGCCACGGGGGCCGTCGATTCCAACCTGAGACCGAACCTGCGTATCGGCCAGTTGGATGGTCACCGGGTGGGCGTGGCGAATGTACCCGTCGGCGCGTCCCACGCCACGACATTGCTGGAAGAACTGATCGGCCTGGGCGCGCGGACCTTGCTGGTCGCCGGCGCTACCGGCGCACTCAAGCCGGGGATTGACGTGGGCGACTACGTGATCGCCACCAACGCGCTGCGCGAAGAAGGCACCTCGTACCACTACCAGCCGCCCGACTACCCGGCCCGCGCCGACGGCCCGGCCACTCGCGCGCTGATCGAGGCCGGGAAGGACAGCGAGCACGCGTGCCACGCCGGCCGCGTGTGGAGCACCGACGCTCCCTACCGCGAGTCCACCGGCAAGGTCCGGCGCTACGGCGAGCAAGGGGTGCTAAGCGTTGACATGGAAGCCTCCGCCCGGATGATCGTCTCCGAGTTCCGCGGTGCCGACCTGGGCATGATCTTGACGGTCAGCGACCTCGTCTACCGCCGCGACTGGCCCAACATCTTCGGTACCGACGAATACCGGGCAAACTGTGCGGACATGGCGGGCATCGTGGTACGCGCCGCCCGCGCGCTGCTTGCCGGGAAGGACACGACCGATGGCTGACGCGCCCCGCATCAATCGCTGCATCGAACTCCGCGAGTCCGGCGAGCCGCTTTACTACACGGGGATGTCAGAGCGACTCACCTACGAGCGCGGCCGCGACATGGTCGACACCTTTGCCGATTTCATCCTGGTGGAGTTCGAGCACCACGGGCTGGACACCCGCGGTCTCGTCGACTTCATGCAGGGTCTGCGCGACGCCGGTCCCACTCCCAGCGGGCACCGCACGCCGACCGTCCTGTGCACCCTGCCGGTCAACGGCCTTTCCGAAGACGTCGTGCGGGCCAACGACTGGCAGATTCGCCACATCCTGGCGGCAGGGGTCCACGGCCTGGTGCTGTGCCACGCGCGAACCCCGGAGGCGGTGCGCGCCTTTGTGGAAGCGGTGCGGTATCCACACGCGACGCTCGGCGTCGGCGAGGGTCTGGGCGAGGGCACCCGCGGCATGGGCGGCCAGGGCGTCGCGGCCGATATCTGGGGCCTTGATCCCATGGACTACATCCGCAAGGCGGACCCGTGGCCGCTTAACCCCGAGGGCGAGCTGATACTCGGCCTCAAGATCGAGGACCGCCAGGGTATGGAGCGGGCCTTCGACATCACGGCCGTCCCCGGTCTGTTCTTCAGCGAATGGGGCCCCGGCGACATGGGCGTTTCCCACGGCCACTCCGACTGGCACGATCCGCCCTATTCGCCGGAGATGGACCACGCACGGAACACCATCCAGGCGGCCTGCGAAGCGGAGGGGCTGGCCTTTCTGTGTAGCTGGGCCGACCCGAACATGGACGACGATGCCCGCATCCGCCACCTGTTGCAGAACGTGGGCGCGCACATCGTCAGCGGCGGCGAGGAGATGGCGCGCATCGGAAGGCAGATCACCGGCCGGCCGACACCCTGACCTGCCGCGCGGCGTCCGGTCGATAGTGGCAAGCTGAACGCCTGACCACCACAACGAGGCACACGCCATGAGAGTTGGATTCATTGGCCTGGGCGCCATGGGCCTGCCGATGGCCCGCAACCTGCGATCGGCCGGATTTGACGTCGTCGTGCATAACCGCAGCCGCGGCAAGGTGGACGACTTCGTGGCCGCCGGCGGCGAGGCCGCCAGCAGCCCCGCCGAGATGGCGGCGAACGTGGACGTGGTCTGCGCCTGCCTGCCCATCCCACCGGTCTGCGACGAGGTCTTTCTGGGCGCGGACGGCGTCATTGAGGGCGCCAGCGACGGCCAGCTCTGGATCGACTTCAGCACCAACGGGCCCGACACGTCCCAGCGCATCAGCGACGCGGCCGCCGGCAAGGGCTGCGGCTACCTGGACGCGCCGATCAGCGGCGGCGTCTGGGGCGCGGAGGCCGGCACCCTGGCCATCATGGTGGGCGGCGAGGCCGACGACTTCGAGCGCGGCGGTCCCGTCTTCGCGGCCGTCGGCGCAAACATCCGCCACTTCGGGGCGTCCGGCAGCGGCAGCGTGGTCAAGCTCTGCAACAACCTGATCGGCGCCGCCACCAACGCCGTGATCTCCGAGGCCTACGTGGCCGCCGTCAAGTACGGCATCGATCCGGCCGCCATGTACGAAACCCTGCAAAGCGCCACCGCCGCCAGCCCCGGCCACGAGCGCATGGTCAAAGACAGCGTGCTGGCGCGGAACTTCGATGCCATGTTCGCGCTGGACCTGCACGCCAAGGACCAGCAGCTGGCGGCCGACCTGGGCAAGCTGACCGGCGTGCGCCTGGCCGTCACCAGCACCGTCAACGAGCTGTACAAGGAAGCCCAGGCGCGCGGCTACGGCGGGCAGAACACCTCCGCCATCATCCGCCCGCTGGAAGACCTGCACGGCGTGACGGTGGAGCCGGCGTCGTAGCGAACTCGACGTTCGACACATCGCGACCGAGGCGGGAAGCCTCGGCGCGCCCTCGCTTGATACTTGAGGAGACCCGCCGGTGGCCGACGTGATCAGAATCCTTGGAATTTCGGGCAGCCTGCGACGCGCCTCATTCAACACGGGGCTGCTGCGCGCCGCCGCCTCGGTGCTGCCGCCGGAGATGGAGATGAGGACCTTCCCGCTGCATGACCTCCCACTGTTCAACGCGGACGTCGAGGACCTTGGGACCCCCGATCCGGTCGTCGCCCTGCGTAGCGCCATCGAACAAGCCGACGGTCTGTTGTTCGCGACGCCCGAGTACAACTACTCGATTACGGGCGTGCTGAAGAACGCCTTCGACTGGGCCTCGCGCGGTCCGTCGCCGCTGGACGGCAAGCCGGCCGCCATCATGGGCGTGGGCGGACGCCAGGGCACCGTGCGCGCCCAGATGCACATGCGTCAGATCGCCCTGCACAACAGCATGCGCGTGATGATCGACCCCGAGTTGCAACTGGTCCGCTCACGCCGGCGCCAGGATCCCGACGGCAACGTGACGGACGACGACCTGCTGGAACGGATGCGCGAGTTCATGGCGGCCTTCGACGAGTGGATCCGCCACTGCCGCACCGACCCCACGCTGCGCTTCGCCTGAGCGCCCGCACTGCGGACGGTACGTCTTCAGCGATCGAATCTGATCGCAGCGCGACCCGCAACCGTACATCGAACAGCGGTTATGCAGTGATGACGGTGCGTTATGCTTATGCATCATGCGGACTACGATTTCGCTGGATGACCAGCTGGCCAGGCAGGTGCGTCGGGCTGCCGCCGCCCGTGGCCTCAGCGTAAGCGCATTCATTTCCAGAACGTTGGATGACGCGCTGAAGCGCCGCGATCCATCGGAGCCGCCGCCATTCCGGTTGGTGACCGTGGGCGGCGTTCGACCGCGTCCCGGCGTCGATCTCGACCGGCCACGGTCGCTCGAAGTCCAGGACGACGAGGCGCATTTCGGCCGCAGGCGCCGCTGATTCGAGGTGCTGCTTCCCGACGTCAACGTCCTGATATACGCGCACGTCGAGGACTCGACGCCCGATCACGCCCAATACGCAAGCTGGATCACCCGGCTGGCAACCGGACCTGAACCATTTGCCCTCTCCGTGCTTGTTCTTTCGGGATTCATCCGAATCGTGACCAATCGCCGGATCTTCGACCCGCCATCCACGCTCGATCAGTCATTCGCGTTCGTCTCGGCGCTGGTGGAACGTCCGACGGCCCGCATTGTGGGCCCGGGCCCCGATCACCTGGACATCTTCGAACGACTGTGCCGAGCCTCCGGCGCCCGCGGGAAGCTGGTCGCTGATGCCCAGCACGCGGCGGTCGCCCTGGAACATGGCTGCACAATGGTCACCACCGACTCCGACTTCAGCCGCTTTCCGGGCCTCCGCTGGCAGCATCCCCTGGGCCCGGACGGGATCTAGCGCCATTCCAGGGTCGGCACGACGCCGCGCCCCCGCCAGCGGCCTCCGCATACCACCGGCGTTGCGTATCCTTGCCGACCGAACGCGTTCCGGAGTTTCTGCGCATCCTGCCCACCGACCCACATATCCACACGCTTCGAGGGTCCGGGCTGGAGCGCCGCTCACCGTCCCACTGCGTCGGCCCACGACCTGCGCCTGCGGCGGTCGTCGTTGACCGTTCGCAACGGACGCCGTCGTAGCCGCTGATATGTCCGCCACATCTTTCGACTCACCGCTGACGCGCCGTGTCAGCGCTCAGCCTGGAGTTCTTGGATGAATCAAGCCACCCCCATCACCGTCGCGCATGGCGACGGGATCGGCCCCGAGATCATGCCCATCGTCCTGGAGATCCTGGACAAGGCGGGCGCGCAGCTTGAGATCGAGACCATCGACATCGGCGAGCAGGTCTACCTGCGCGGCAATCCGGCCGGCATCGACGACGCGGCCTGGGAGTCCATCTATCGCACCCGCGTATTCCTGAAGGCCCCCATCACCACGCCGCAGGGCCGCGGGTACCAGAGCCTCAACGTCGCCACCCGCATTGCCCTGGGCCTCTACGCCAACGTCCGGCCGGCCTCGACGTTCCACCCCTACGTGGAGACCAAGCACCATCCCGACATGGACGTGGTGCTGGTTCGCGAAAACGAGGAAGACCTCTACGCCGGCATCGAGCACCGGCAAACGGCCGACGTCATGCAGTCGCTCAAGCTCATCACGCGTCCGGGTTCCGAGCGCGTCATTCGGTTCGCCTTCGAATACGCCCGCACGCACGGCCGGTCCAAGGTCACCGCCTTCGCCAAGGACAACATCATGAAGCTGTCGGACGGCCTCTTTCACGAGGTCTTCGACGAAGTTGCGGCCGACTATCCGGACCTGGAGAACGAGTACTGGATAGTCGACATCGGCGCCGCCAAGCTGGCCGACACTCCGGAGATGTTCGACGTGGTGGTGCTGCCCAACCTCTACGGCGACATCCTGTCGGATGTGGCCGCCCAAATTGCCGGCTCCGTGGGCCTGGGCGGGGCGGCCAACATCGGCGACAGCGCGGCCATGTTCGAGGCCGTACACGGTTCGGCCCCGCGCCGCGCCGGCCAGAACCTGGCCAACCCGTCAGGCGTGCTTACCGCGGCCGTCCTCATGCTGGATCACATCGGGCAGCCCGAGGTGGCCGCTCGCGTGTACAACGCCTGGCTGCGAACGCTGGAAGACGGCGTACACACCTACGACATCTACAGCGAGGCCCACAGCACGGCCAAGGTCGGCACTCTCGAGTTCGGCCAGGCCGTGGCCGACCGCCTGGGCGAAATGCCCGGAACCCTGCGCCCCGCCGCCTTTGGCGTCGGCGGCCCCATGCCGCTCATCCAGGCCAGCGCGCGCGAGACGCAACCCGTCAAGCAGACCGTGGGCGTGGATGTGTTCCTGGACTGGAGCGACGGCACGGCGGCGGACCTGGCGCAGCGCCTGCAGGCGATTGCCGGCAACGGTCTCGGCCTGAAGATGATCAGCAACCGCGGCGCGATCGTTTGGCCGCAGTCCATGGCCGGCGGGTTGCTGGTGGACCACTGGCGCGCTCGTTTCACAGCCGACGATGGCGCGGCCGTTGACCACGCCCAGATTGTCGCGCTGCTCGGTCGCGTCGGCGGCGCCGGTCTCGACTTCATCAAGACCGAGAATCTCTGCACGTTTGACGGCAAGCCGGCCTACTCGCAGGCCTAAAGGAGTGAGACGGCCATGACAGATTCGAGCGACACCCCGCGGGTCGGCATCGTGATGGGCAGCACAACCGACTGGGACGTGATGCAGCGCACCACCTCCACCCTGCGCGACTTCGGCGTTGGCTATGACGTGCGCGTGCTATCCGCGCACCGCACGCCGGACGAGACCGCCGAGTGGGCGCGTACCGCCGAAGAACGCGGCCTGCGCGTCCTGATTGCCGCCGCCGGGGGCGCGGCCCACCTGGCCGGCGTGGTGGCCGCGCACACCGTCCTCCCTGTCCTGGGCGTGCCCATGCAGGCCTGGTCGCTGGACGGTCTGGACTCGCTGCTGGCCATGGCCCAGATGCCCCGCGGCATCCCGGTCGCCACCCTCGCCATCGGCAGCGCCGGCGCTGTCAACGCCGCCCTGCTGGCCGTGGAGATCCTGGCACTGGGGGACTCCGATCTCCGCCAGAAGCTGATCGACTTCCGCGCGCAACAGGCCGAAGAGATCCTGGGGTCGTCGCTGGAGTAGCCGCAGCGCTGACAGCCGGGACGCCAACTCGACACCGCCGCAGCCGCTGAACATACTCAAGCGCCCGGCCGCCCTCGGGAGCTCAATATGGACCGGCCTCTCGCCATCGAAGGCGGCCAGCCCGCCGTAACGGCGCCCATCGATGACCGCTGGGAGCCGGTCACCGAGCGCGAGCGCACCCTGGTTAACGCCGCGCTCGAAGCCGGCTCGGCCGTCTACGACGAGATCGAGAAATTCGAGGCCGAGTTCCGCGAGTTCGTCGGCGCCCGCTTCGCCCTGGCTGTCTGCAATGGCACCGCCGCCCTGCATTCGGCCATGTTCGCCGCCGGCGCCGCGCTCGGGCGCGAAGTCATCGTGCCTTCGGTTACCTGGCACGCCTCCATCTCGCCGGCCCTGCACTGCGGCGCGTCGCCGGTGTTCGCCGACGCCGATCCCGAGACGTTCTGCATTGACCCGGCCGATGTGCGGCGCAAGCTGACCGACCGCACCTGTGCCATCGTCGCCACCCACGTCTACGGGAATCCGGCGGATTTGGACGCGCTGCTGGACATCGTCGACGGAACCGACATCACCCTGATCGAGGACGCCTCCCACGCGCACGGCGCGACTTGGCGCGGAAAACAGGTCGGGTCCCTCGGCCATATCGGCTGCTTCAGCATGCAGGCCAGCAAACCGATCAGCGGCGTGGAAGCCGGAGTTGCCACGACGAACGATCCGAACCTGTACGACCGCATGGCCGCGCTCGGCCACTACGGCCGTGTCAACCAGCTCCTGCAGACCGACGCCCTGCGCGATCTGGGCCGCATCGGCCTGGGCGTCAAGTACCGCGCCAATCCCCTGGGCATCGCCCTGGCCCGCGCCGGCCTGGAGCGGCTGCCCGATCTCAACGAGCGCCGGGCACGCTGGTTCGTCCGCCTCGACGCCCTGCTCGACGACGTCCCCGGCGTCTACCCCCAGCGCCCGTATGAGGCGGCTGAGCGCGGCGGACTCCTGCTATATACGGCGCGCATCGATCCCGACGAAATCGGCGCGCCCATCCGGGCCATCCTGGACGCGCTGGCCGCCGAGGGTGTCGGCATCCACCCCGACCAGCCCTCGGCGCTCTACGGCGCCATGCACCTGCAGCCGCTATTCGGCGACTTCCCGTTCGAGGGCCTCGGCGGCCCCTGGGGCGACCTGCCTGAAGACGTTCGTCCGCCTTTCGGCCCGGGATCCCTGCCGGTCAGCGAACGCCTCAACGCCACCTGCGTCTGGCTGCCCACGCCGGTCGATCCCTCCGAAGTTTGGGTCGAGCAAGTGGCCGGGGCCTTTGAGAAGGTGATGTCTCAGGGCGAGCGCCTTCAAAGCCTGGCCCGGAAAGGCTCGTGACGCCGGGCCCGCCCACCACGCTTCCCTATCGGGTTCGCGGCGGCAACGAACCGGGCAGGCTCGACGTCACGTTTCACCCGGCCGAAGGACCAAGCGTCAGTGGCCCAGATTTGCGGCTCACGGCCGGCGCTGTCGGCACCTGGGAGATTCGACTAGCAGTCGAAGCTGCTGTGGCCACCGGCGGCGGCTTCTTCTTCGAGCGCTACGGATTCCTCCTGTCGCACAGCATCCAGGACACCCGCCCGCGCGGACGCGACTACGTCACGCTGCACGCCAGCACCGATGCACGCGTCCGCCTCGAACTCAATGAGCTCAACCAGGCGAACTCGCCGCCCGTTGCTCGCATCGTCGTTGAGCACGGAAGCCTGGTCCCGGGCGACGAGCTGTGCCTCGTGGTCGGCGACACCAGCGGCGGCGGTCCCGGCAGCGAGGTCTACGACGTCGCCTGCCACGGCCGCCTCGTCGCGTCGGTGGACCGCGCCGGAAGCCTGGCCTATCGCCAGTTGCGGAACGGCGAGGCTCGCATCCAGGTGATTTCGGATCCCGAACCAACGCTGCTGCGACTGCTGGGACCCTCCATCGCCCGCCCCGGCGAGCCGTTCGCCCTGCACCTGGCCGTCTACGACCGCAACCACAACGTCTGCACCCAATACCGGGGAACTGTGGAACTTCGAGCGGACGCCTCGCCGTTGGACGGCCTGCCGCCTGAAGTCACGCTCGGACCCGACAACCACGGCATCGCCCTCATCGAGGGCGTCACGGCGCGGCAGCCAGGCCTGGTCCGGGTCGAGGCACATGACAGCAAACAAGGGCTGACCGATCTGAGCAACGCGCTTCTCGTCCAGTCCAAGCCCGAGACACTCCTGCTCTGGGGCGACCTGCACTCCCATAGCTGGGGCGACGTCAGCATGGGACTGATGGACGACCCGACGCCGATCCTGCACCCCTCAGGCCGCCATGCCCAGGCCCGCGGCCAGGCTCGCCTCGACTTCGCCGCCCCCGGCCCCATGGCCCCGCCCGAGCAAACGCACCGTCCGGCCGTCTGGGAGGCCCACCAGGCCGCCTACCGCGCCAACGACGAACCGGGGACCTACGTCCCATTCCTGGCCGGCGAAGCCCACCCGCGGGTCGGCGGCGACCGCAACGTCATCTTCCGGGACTGGGAGGAGCGCCACGCGCCCGCCTGGGCCGAAATGGACGACCTGGTGGAAACCTATGGCGACCGCGCCGACGTCCTGCTGGAAGCTCACGTCGGCGGCGGCCCGGCCGAC
Source organism: Chloroflexota bacterium (assembly GCA_026707185.1). The sequence continues at coordinate 3,220 of JAPOXI010000105.1, read as the reverse complement.
TGGGACGCCTACCCGACGGCCAGCGAGCCGGTGGTCGAAGTCGCCAGCGGGCACGGATCCGCCGAGTGGCTGCTGCAGCGCGCGCTGCGCCACGGCCACCGTCCCGCCGTGATCGCCTCCGGCGACACCCACCTGCCGCTGCTGGCCGCGCCCATGGCCGCCCACCTCTTCCGCGGCCGCTTCGGCGATCATCTGAACATCCGCGACTGCGCCATCGGCTGCGGCCCCCTGGCCGCCGTTCGCGCCGCTCAGTGCGAGCGCCACGCCATCTGGGACGCGGTGCTGAGCCGTCGCACCTACGCCACAACCGGCGCCCGCATCATTCTGGATGTGACGGCCAGCGGCCATCCGGCCGGCAGCGAAATCGAAATTGCCGAAACGCCCCGCATCGCCATCACCGCCCACGCCTGCGCGCCGATTGAACGCATTGACCTGATTCGCAATGACCGTGCCCTGGCAGCCTGGCGTCCCAACAGCCTGGACGCCACGCATGAGTTCGAGGACTCGACGCCTCTTCCCGAGGCCGCCTACTACGTCCGCCTCCGCCAGTTCGACGGCGAATACGCCTGGAGCACCCCCATCTGGATTGCCTGCCGCGCCGGCAACGCTGACGCCGACCGCGGCCTGCCGGCCTGGAATCAGCACGAATCCACGGACCTTGCCACGGTCCGGCCCAACGACGCCGAACCCTACGAGCATCAGTTGCTCGACTACCTGGCCGCCAACGAAGACTTGTGCCTCTTCCACGACCTGGCGCCGATCCGCATTGTGAACGAGGTCCCCGGCAGCGCCGCCCTCTTCTACGGCTACCTGGGCCAGGACCGCGAACCCATCTCGATTCGCTGGTACTTCGAGTTCCCCATGGCGCGCCTGCGCCTCGACTGGGGCTGGCGCGACTACGGAACCAGGGACGGCGGCTGACGCGACGCCGCGGTCCAGGCTGCCCGGCCTGATTTCCGGTGGCCTATAGTTGATTAGGCCTTTCGGGCAGAGAGGTCGTATGCGACCAGGTAAAGAATGAGGCGCACAGTTCTGGCAGTAATCGGGGTCGTTTGGCTCCTTGGAATCACTGCCGCGGCAGCCCTGGCCGAGTGGCCAACCACCTGCGTCGAACTCAACGACCTGATCGAAGCCAGCCTGGGCAACGACCAGAACATCGGCATCTACCAGCGCGTCCACGGCGACAACGCCGAGGCCGCCTGCCGGGCCGACCACGGCAGCGACGGTTTCGTCTTCGGCGGACGGCGCTTCATGACCCCGTCCCGGGACAACCCCGCCGCCTACACCCAGGCCTTCGTCGAGCGCGCCATCGACCGCTACAACAACGAAGGCCTCCAGGCGACCCTTGACTACTACAACTCGCCCGAGAGCATCGACGGGCAGTGGTACGTTTTCATCGCCGATTCCGACATCCTCCTCGCCAACGCCGCCGTCCCATCCATCGTCGGAACGGCAAACCTGGATACGCGCGGGGCCGACGGCTACCCGATTGGTCGGCACCTGGTGGCGGTGGCCACCGAGCAGGGCGCGTGGGCGGACTACTACTGGGTGAATCCCGAGTCCGGTGAAACCCAGACCAAGCACTCCTGGGTCGTCGTGCATGACGGCCTTTACTTCGGATCCGGCTGGTACGAGCCCGGACCGTCCAGGGACCAGCCGGACACCTACACCCAGGCCTTTGTGGAGCGCGGGATCACCCTCTACGACGACGTGGGCCTCGACGCCGTGCTTGACTACTACAACACCGAGCAGAGCCTGGACGGCGCCTGGTACCTCTTCGTCTTCGACGAGAACGACGTGCTCCGCACGCACGCGGCCACGCCCTCACTCGTTGGCCTTCCGGCTCGAGAAGTCACGGGGCCGGACCTATTCCCCACCGGCCTCCAGGTCGTGGCCGACGCGACGCCGGATGGCGCCTGGACCAGTTACTCGTGGGTCAATCCCGCGACGGGCGAAACCCAGACCAAGCACTCCTGGGTGGTCCGGCGCGACGGCCTGGTCTTCGGCTCCGGCTGGTACGAACCCGGCCCGTCGAAGGACGACCCGGCCGGCTACGCGCAGGCTCTTGTGCAACGGGCGGTCAACCTCCACGCCTCGCTGGACACCGACGAAACTCTTGCCTACTACAACACCACGGAGAGCGCGGACGGCCCCTGGTATGTCTTTGTCATCGAAGATCGCGCCGGCGAGCTCTACACCGTTGGGAACTCCAACCGTCCTGACCTGGTAGGTACGACCCGCGTGCGCATTGATGCTCGAGGCTTCAACTACGGTGAAGCCTTCGCTGCCATAACCGAGGAGAGCGGCGGCGACTGGGTGAGCTACCTGTTTACGCACCCGGAAACGCGCCAGGACGCACTCAAGCACTCGTGGACGGTTCGGGTCGGCAATCTGCTCTTCGGCGTCGGCTGGTACGAAGGAATCTAGTGGTCGCCCGGTAGACCAATTGGCCTGATCGCGATGCCGGGCGCTTCAGCCCGGCGACGGAAGCTGACCTCAGCCCAGCCGGTTGCCAAGGCACGCGCGGTCCGCCAACTCCACAAATGCCGTACGGTATTCCGTGCTGGCCCCTAGTGGAGCGTGCATTCATGGCTGAACCCGAAGCTGTTTTTCAACGACACTGGGACGCGGTGCAGTCCGGCGATTTCGACGCCATCGCCGCCGACTACGCGGCCGACGCCCGGCTCATGCAGCCCAACCAGGTGCACATCGGGCACGCTGGCTGCCGCGCCTTCTTCGAGGCGCTCTTCGCCGACCTCGCAGGATTCGCGGCACAACAGGATTCCGTCACCGTCGAGGGCGACGCCGTTCTGCTTACGTGGTCGGGCACCCACGAGGACGGGCGTACCGCCCAGGGCGTGGACACCTTCGTCATCAGCGACGATCTGATCCACGTGCAGACGCTCGTCTACCAGATTCGCTAGCCGGGGCGCCGCCGCGACCTGGCGGGCAGGGCTAAACTCAGGCTCCTTCCAGTCAGCATCCCGGGAGCAAGCCGTGACAGTCGACGACACGCAGCGTGCGCGGGTGCGGGCTGAACTGCCCGAGGTCGAGTGGATCGAAGACTCGGACCTGGCTGCCAAAGTCGTCGAAGCCTGGGCGCTGGCGCTTTCGCAGAGCTCGTTCAGCGCCATTGCCGACATCCGCGGCTCCGGCAACCCCGACACCCCGCCGCTCGAGGACGGCACCCAGACCGACCACATCCGCGGCGTCACCCGCC
>JAPOXI010000117.1 GCA_026707185.1 Chloroflexota bacterium | reverse complement strand
GAACCACGATGTCGACCGGCAGGCCATTCACACGCGACTGTCCCACGTACGCCTTCAGATAGGCCACGGGAACTTCGCGCATCACCCGCTGCATGAACGGCGAGGTCTCGGACTCAAACGAGTCGATGAATACGCGCATTCGAGCGGTTTGGGAGGAGAACAATCCGTGCAGCGCCGGCCGGATATGCGTCTCGAAGCACCCTTCGACCTCACGAGGCGGCCCAGGCATCGACCAGATGGTCGTCTCGTCGACAACCGTCGAGAAACACGGCGCCCATCCGACCGGGTTCAAATGCACCGTGGCCGCGCGCGGAATCGACCCCATCTTGAGCCGGGGCGGAACCGAGACCTCCTCAATCGTCATGTTTCGACGACGGGCGTAGTCTTCGATCACCTCAAATGGCGTGTGAATGTCGCTGCCTGCGACCGCGGCAATGGCGTCCACCGTCATATCGTCCGGCGTTGGGCCGAGCCCGCCGGTCGTCAGAATCACACGCGCCTTGCGTGCCACCGCGGCGCGCAGTTCCGCAATCAGGGCATCCAGATCATCGGCGAGCGCGGTGATACGGCGAACGTCGCCGCCCGCCACCGAGACTTCGCCGGCCAGCCAATGCGAGTTTGTATCCAGCACGAGGCCGGAAACGAGTTCCGTTCCGATCGAGAAGATCTCAACGTCATCGTTCATAAACGACCGCCGCTGCGAGGGGTCACCGGAAGGCATTTTAGTGTGAGCGGGGAGCCCCGGTGCTAGCCTGCCGCCCGGCAATCGGAAAGGCTCGCAGGTAATGGGCGCCGAATGGTATGCACAGCGCGGGTTTGCGGCAGAGACCGTCCGACGTGCCCGTGCCTGGTACCTCCAATTCACCCCTCAGGCCGGCGACCTGCTGGATATCGGGTGCGGTCGCGGCGAGTTTCTGGAGGCCGCGGCCAAAGCGGGGCATCGAGTCCTTGGTATCGATCACGACCCCGATATGTTGGCGCAGGCTCGCGATCTGCCGGTGCAGCAGGGCGACATGCTCGACTTTCTGCAGAGCACGCCCGACCGCTACGACGCGATCACCGCCTTCCACGTGATCGAGCATCTGGCGGTGCGGGAAGCCGAGGCTCTGATCCGCCTGGCCGCGCATCGACTACGGCCGGGCGGCCGGCTCATAGTCGCCACGCCTAATCCGGGCAGCCTTCCAACCATCGCGCACGAGTTCTGGCGTGACCCAACGCACGTCCGCCCCTACGACCAGGAGCTGATCGAGTTCCTCACCAACGCAGCCGGTCTCACAACCGTTGCGGCCGGACCCAATCCTGAGTCGGAACGCGGATTACCCGTTGACCTCGACGACCTCGGCTTGACGCTCCCAACAACAGACGCGGGCGCGCCGGGCCCGACAGATTCGCGTGCGTCGCGTTGGATCGCCGCGCGACTGGCCGGCTCGGCCTACGGCCAGGACCTTGAACGTGCCATTCATGAGGTGTCGGACGGGTTAGAGCACACGCGGGACGAATTGGCGCGCGTGGCTGGCGTACTGCGACGATTCCTCGAAGTCGCCTACGAGCCCTCGGAACTCTACGTGGTGGCGCAGCGGCCTTAGGACGCAGCCTGCTGCCGGTTCGCCAACTCGACCTGGGAATCTCCTTCAAGCGGCGGTAGAGATTCACTGTGCCGCATCAGGTCCGCCGTGTAAGCGTGAATCAGCGGGACGTTTGGTTGCAGCACAAACGCGCCATTGTCGGCAATCACTTCCCGCACCATCCCATCCTCAGGCCGGATAGCGCCCGACACCGTCCGACCCGAGCCGATCTGCATCCCCAGCTTGGCCATTGAGGGCACGAGGTCGGGCGGCAGATTTGACTCGAAGGCGTTGCTCAGTTCGCTCAGAAAGGCTGGCGACTCAACCAGGGTCTGAGGCGAAATCACCTGCTCAACCAGGGCCAACAGGATCTGCTGCTGGCGCACCTCACGTGCGAACGAGCCGTCCTGGTGGCGGGTTCGTACATAACGCAGCGCCATATCTCCGTCGAAGTGGTTTGGCCCGGCCTCCACATGCAACGGTTCGAAACCTGTGTCGGTGGCGTTCGGATAGCTGGGGTCATAAATCGTCGATTCCACCTCAACGTCAACGCCTCCGAAGAAATCGACAAGGCGCTTGAATCCGTTGAAGTCCAGGGTGACCCAATAATCCACCTGCACGCCAAGCAGGTTGGATACCCGGCGCGTGAGGGCGTCCGGACCTTCCTCCTGCCACACCGAATTGATCCGGAACGGGTCCGTTCGACAATTCGCCACACATATGTCGCGGGGGACCGAAACCAGGGTCGCGGCTCGGACACGCGGCTCAATGTGGGCAAGGATGATCGCGTCGGTCCGTCCGCCGCCCTCGCCGGGGCGGCGATCCAGGCCGAGGAATAGCACGCTGAATGGACGATCTTCCGGCCAGTCCGCAATAAGGTCCACTGGATTCGGTGGCTCGGGCGTAGCGGTCACTTCCACGACGGGCGAAGTCAGCCGGGGCAGCGGCGTCCGGTCGCTTGCGGCCTCGGTTGGAGCAGGGTTTCGGGGTACGGCGACCGTTGGCGTGGTGGCCACGGGTTCTTCGGGTGCCTCCGATGACCGAAGCCAGACCAGAATGCCCAGGGCAGCCACCACCACAAAGACAATGCCGGCAGAGACAACACTGATCACCTCGGCGCGCCGCAGACGATGCGCGCGCCCAGACGGTCGGCGGTGGCCGGGGTCAGATGACATTAGGCGGAAGCTGCGTTATGTCGAGCAGGAAGCCAACTATACGATAGCTAGGCCTTGTGCGGGCCAGTGTGCCCCTCGCGGTTTCTGGATCGGTTCGGACTTGAAATCGGAGCGACAAAGCCGAATGTTACGCCGCGGCTGATCAAGTCAGGGCCCTTCATAGCCAGCGAGTACGCTGACTGCGACAACTCCAACCGTGGGACGCAAGCTTGCGGATTGCGATTATCGGGTGCGGCGGAATCGGACGCGCATACGCAGCGCTACTCCAGCAAGAGTCCAGCGCGGAAGTCACCTGGGTCGTCGATGCCGATTCGGACCGGGCGCAGGCCGGCGCGCGGGCCATGGGGTCGTCATCATGGAGTACAGACGCCGGTGCAGCCCTCCGGCACCCGGACGTGGACGCCGTCATCGTGGCGTCGCCGCATGCCACGCATCCGCAGTTTGCCTGCGAAGCACTCGATCTTGGACTGCACGTCCTATTGGAAGCGCCCTTGGCCCTTCGATTCCCGGACGCTCAGCGGGTGCTGGCATCGGCCCGTGCATCCAGCGCCGTGTTGGCCGTCAACTTCTGGGCTCGCGGCGCGCTCGAAGTTCGCCGAACCCGCAGCAGGATCCCGCGGCCGACCTTCGTCCGCATTGAAGCCGTCGTCGATTCGCTTCGCGACTCCTGGATGGCCTCGGCCGAGCACGGTGGCTTGTTGGGACTGCTGGGCAGTCACGCGTTTGACCTCGCCTGCTACCTCATGCAGTCCGCGCCGCGCTCTGTGCAGGCCCTCGGTGGTCGCCACGCACGCCGGTCCGACCTGGCCGACACCGTCTCGGCCGGCATCAGGTTCATGAACGGAGGTCTTGCCCGACTGACCATCGGGGAATACGGCCACAGTTCGACCAGTACCGCCTGGCACATTCTCGTAACCGACGGAACGCTGACAGCGACCATCAACGGCGACCTGTGCAACGACCACCCGAAGGTCGGCAACGACTTGAAGCGGGATGCGCCGGAGGCCGGGGCCCCGAGCGGCTCTCAGCTCGCAAGCCTGAATGCTTTTGTGAGAGCCGTAACCGCTGGCGACCCTCCACTTGCCGGGGTTGAGGATGGCGCGCGGGCCACCCAACTCGCCGACGCGGTGTATGAAGCCATGGGTGGGCGTCGACGGATCGCGATTCCCGACCGGTCCCTACAGGTCGGCGCCGGGCCGATCTACATTGATGATGCCGTCGCGAACCGCCGTAACCACAGCTTCGGTGCGTGAGCGCACGCGCAACTTTCCGTAGACGCTGCTGAGGTGCGCTTCTACCGTTTTTGCCGAGACCCCCAGCATGGTCGCAGCCTCGCGATTGGAGGCGCCTTCCGCCACCAGCCGGAGCACATCAAGTTCGCGCATCGTCAGTGGTTCGACCGCCAGGCGCCCTTCGGCCGCGTGGGCCTCGGACTCATGAAACTCTTTGAAGACCGTGCCGCCGGCATGGATCGCTCGCACGGCATCGGCTAACCCCGCGCTGTCGAGATCCTTCAGCACGTAGCCGCGCACGCCCGCGTCTCGCATTGATCGCACGTAGTCCCGTTTCCCGTAGGCCGACACCACGAGGACTCGGGTTGCCGGTGCAACATGCGCCAGACGCCGAGCCAGCAGCGGTCCACCGCCCGGGATGCGGAAATCCAGAAGGCAGACGTCAGGTGCGAGTCGACGGCACGCCCGCTCGGCCGCCGCCGCGTCACCACACGCCCCAACCACCTCGATGTCGGAAACATCAGCAAGAATCGCGGCCGTTCCTTCCCGCACCATGGCGTGGTCATCGACGAGCAGAACCCGGATTGGGCGACGCGGAGTCACTCGCCGGCCCTGGCGGCGGCATGGATCGGTGCTTCGACCGTCAGGATCGTCGGACCGCCCGGCTGCGATTCAACCTGCATCACCCCGCCCAGACGGGTGAACCGTTCACGCAGTCCAGCCAATCCGAGGTGTCCCGTCGCCGCATACGCGGCGAAGTCCGCCGAGGGCTGAAACCCGCGACCGTTATCTCGCACCGAGAGCCGAATCGCATCGGAGGCGCGGGTCAGTCGAATCCGAACGTACGACGCCTGAGCGTGCCGCAGCGCGTTGTTGAGTGCCTCCTGTGCCGCGCGAAAGACGTGGGTCTCAATGTCAACGTCTGGCCGTTCGGCGTCCGGCGTGCCGTCCATCTGAAGATCAATCTGGAACGGCGCGGCGCGACCAGCCTCGTCCACGAGCCAGCGCAGCGCGGCCTCGAGCCCCAGGTCGTCAAGGACCGGCGGTCGAAGCCGCTCGCAGATCTCACGCAGGTCGCCGGCGGCCGTATCCACTAACCGCAGCAGGGCATCGCGGCCACGGTACGGCCCCGGCGCGGCAGAGCGCAGCGCGCGCTGCAAGAGCACCAGCTTCTGCAGCGGCTCGTCGTGTAGGTCATGCGAAATGCGCTGTCGCTCAGCCTCCAGCATCCCGTTGACCTGGTCATAGAGGTCACTCAGGGTCTGCTGGCTCTCTTGCAGACGCTGAGCCGTTTCGTCGAGTTCGCGCACTCGATCCTGCAACTGGCCCCAGAGGTCAACGCGCACCATGAAGCTGGCCATTTGGCTCGCCAGCGCGTCCAGCAAGTCGGCGTCGGCCTGGCTCAGCCCAAAGGACTCCTCCCGGATCGACGCGACGACGAAGGCCACGACAGAGTCTCCAAGCCGGCAGGGCACGACGACGGCCGCGATTTCCGATTGGCCGCGCCCTCCCGCGGCGGCAACGGCGGAGCGAACCTGCCCGTCATCAGGAGTCGGAGCCAGGCTGTTGTAGGCGATGGCGGCAAGATCGTGCGGTGAAGTCCCACGCGTTACCGCGATCCAGTCGAGTCCGATCGCTCGACGCACCGGCGCCAACACCGACTCGGCGAGTTGCTGCACGGACGTCGTCGAGGCCAATGCCATGCTAACCGTCCGCAAGACCCGCCGCGGGTCGTAACTGTCGCGATACACCCATCCCGACAGCGCCTTGAGGACAGCCCAGCGCAAGAAGGGCATCGTCACACCGATTCCCACCAGCGCCGCAGCGAGGAGCCAGAGCACTGGAACCGCGCTGGCTCGGTCGGAGATATAGCGACCGATCACACCCACGAGGAGCGCGTAAAGCGTAAAAAGCCAGATCCAGGCCGCGCCGTGCAGAAAGATCGTTCGGAGCACGCGCTGGAAACGAATGCGCCACGTCGGCACAGCCACATGTGCCACGCCCAGCGACGTCGATGCAATGGCCAGCAGTGATACCGAATACGGGAGGATCTCCGCCCCACTTATTACCGCCGGGACCAGCGACAGGGCGGTCGGCGGTAGGGCCGCCGTCACAAAAGTTGCCAACAAGACGCGCGCCACGCGCCGGTCCCGCGGAAACGTGATGTCCAGCAGCGTGACTAAACACTTGGCCAGTAGAGCCGTGAGACCCAGCGCCGGAATGAGGGCCAGCGTGACCCATGCCGCGCTGTACAGCTCGGGTCGGCCTTGGTACGACGCCACCAGCACCGCAACAGGACCCGCCAGTAATGTGGGGGCCAGGACGGGTACCGCGGGCGCGGTTGCCGCCGGACCACGTATGGGAAATACGGCGGCAAAGCGCAGCAGAGCCAGCCCCGCCACACCGATGGCGGCGAATATCAGCAGCGACAGCACGCCGCGAGCATCGGGAACAACGGACCCAAGCGTGAGGGCGATCGCAACCGCAAACATCGTGGCCGTGCCGGTTCCCAGCACACGGCGCCGCCCGTAGAGCGCAACCACGCCGGCGCCGACCGCGAACGCTGTCGCAAGCACCAGCGTCGTCGCTCGCATCGCTGGATCGTGGCCGGGAATGGCGATTGCCCGCCCGGATTGAGGGTCCGCGATCACCCACGATCCTGTCTCATTTCGAGATTCACTTGGCACCGCTGCCGATTCCGCGCCCACTCCGTTCCAGGAAATCTGCTCCCCGGCGCCGAGTCCAGCCCGCCAGGCCGGACCGCCTGGCGTCACCTGCACGATTTCCCATAGGCCGGGTTCAGCCGGCTGGATCTTCAGGCCGTAGTCGATCGGCTGCATGGCGACGACTGAGACAAGCACGATCGCCGCCGCCCAGATCGTCAAGCCGCAGGCCAGATATGCCACCCGCCGTGGCCAGATACGTGCCAGACCTCCGCGACGCCGATTCTCCGCGGCTAGCCATTCACCGAGGCTCTGCCGACGCGTTCGACTAGGTGCCCGGGCCAATGCAATGCCTCGCGACAGCGCGCGTCGTTAGCATACGCCGCATCGTGCCGGTGATCTGGGAGCACCCTTCGCCACCGGTCACCCGAGCCTGAAGCTCGTTCGACCGCCGACCATCGTGTCAGCGGCCGACGTCCGCGTGTCTAGACGGCGACCGTCTCCATCACCGCTGGGGCCGCGTCGCCGCCGGCGAAGCCGCAGAATTCCTCGTAGTCGATCAGTTCCGTGATCGTTGGGGCCTCCCCGCAGACCGGGCACTCGGGGTCACGCCGCAGCTTCAGTTCACGGAATTCCATCTCCATGGCATCCAGCAGCAGCAAACGTCCGGTCAGAGACGTCCCATTGCCCACGATGAGCTTCAGCACCTCGTTAGCCTGGATCAGTCCGATCAGGCCCGGCAGAACACCCAGCACGCCGGCCTCGGCGCAACTCGGCGCCATTTCCGGGGGCGGCGGCGTGGGGTACAAGCAGCGATAGCAGCCCGTGCCTGGCTCGAACACGGTCGCCATGCCCTCGAAGCGCATGACACTCCCGTCCACCAGCGGCTTACCGAGGAAGTAGGCGGCGTCGTTCGCCAGATAGCGCGTTGGGAAGTTGTCGCAACCGTTCACCACGATGTCGTAGGGCTCGAGGATCTCCAGCGCGTTGTCGGAGGTCAGCGGCTCGTCGTGCCGCACAACCGTTACGTCCGGGTTCAGCCCCGTCAGCGTGGCTTCCGCCGACGCCGTCTTGGGCATCCCAACGCGGTCGTCGCGATGCAGGATCTGGCGCTGCAGGTTCGAACGGTCGACGGTGTCGAAGTCCACGACGCCCAACCGGCCAACCCCGGCCGCGGCCAGGTAGTAAAGCACCGGCGATCCGAGACCACCGGCGCCGATGGCCAGCACCTTGGCGTCCAGAATCTTCGCCTGGCCGGCCGCTCCTACCTCCGGCAACAGCATGTGGCGGCTATAGCGCTGGACTTGCTCAACGGTGAACACGATGAAGGGCCTTCCAGGTAATGCCGGCGGTTAGTGCCCGGCGGGTGGTTCCTCGGTGTCGTAGCCGGCCTCCGCCCACTCGGTCATGCCGCCGGCCATGTTGTACGCCTCGGTCACATTCAACGCCCGAGCCATCTGGGTGGCAACGGCGCTGGTCTGTCCGACATTGCAGATGAACAACAGAGGCTTCCCTGACGGGATCACCTCGGCGGGACGCGCCAATATCTCGTCCAGCGGCACATAGTCGGCCCCTGGCATGGCCGGCGCGTGAAACTGGGTGCGGACGTCCACCACGTCCACCTCACCGTTCTCGATCATCTCCTTCGCCTTGTGAATGTCGACATCGAAGTCAGGCGATCCAGGCAGACCCATTGTTTGGCACCATTCGAATGTTCCGTCTACGCTCAAGCATCGCGCCGCAAGGCGGTCAGGTCAACGCTACAGGTCTGAGTCCTGCAAGTTTCGTTACTGACAGCAATGCACGCTGCAACGCTATGATCGGACAGGCTCTCGTGCCAACACTCCCGTGAACACCACCGAACTCGCATCCCAGCTTGCAGCGGCCCGCGTGCCGGACGCCGTCAGCGATGTCCTGCGTCGTCGCCTGGACCAGCTCGACGGGAGCCTTGACTCGGAGGACCGAATCGCCCGCGCGTTGCGCCTGCCCTGGGCCGCGGCGAGCGCGGACCGCCCGCAGTTCGCGGTCCTGCACTCCGACCTCGTCGAAGATCTCGCCATTTCCGAGCCCGTCGCTGATCTGATATGCGATCACCTGGTCGTGCGCGAGCACCAACTCGCGGCGGAGCGGGATGCCTCCGGCCCCCGCGCGCTGCTCTGCCTGGTCGGACCGCCCGGCGTTGGCAAGTCCTACATTGCCCGCCAGATCGCCGAGGAACTCGGGCTGCCGAGGGCGACGATCCGGCTTGATCGCCTGGGGTCTCCCGACGAGTTATTTGGCAATGCCCACGCCCCAGGCGAAATCATGGGGGCGGTCGAGCGGCTCGGGCAATCCGAATTCGTCCTGGTTCTCGAGGAACTCGACGCCATTGGGGGCAGTTGGCCCAGGGCCGGGTCAACCACCGAGACCGCGGGCGGAAGTTGGTCGGCAACGCGAGCGTCCCTGCTGAATACGCTGACCGACGCTGCCACCCGACGCCACTTCCGCGACCGCTTTTTCGACGTCCCGTTCGACCTCTCCCGCGTTCTCGTTGTGACAACCGCGCGCTGGCTGCCCGACATCCCGCCGCTGGAACGCAGTCGCCTGGACCTCGTGGACGTCACCGGATACGTGGACGACGACAAGGTCACCATTGCACGCGACTCCCTGGCGCCAGCCGTGCTCCGCGAATACAACGTGCCGCTGGACAACGTCTCCATAGAGCAAGATGCGCTCGCCGCGCTGGTCCGCAGCTACACCATAGAACCGGGCGTTGATGAACTAGACGGATTGCTCCGCAAGGTTGTCCGACGCGCTATGACCAATCGAGCCCTGCGTGGCGAAGGCGGGCCGCTCGCCATCGCCATCGAGGACCTTGGTGCCACGATTGGGCGGCCGACGCGGCTGCGTGTCGACCGCCGCCGACGTGAGTCACCCGGGGAGGTTGCGGCCGCCGTTGTCCGACGCGGTGGAGGAGTGCTTGGACACATTGAAGCGGTGCAGATGCCTGGCTCTGGGCAGATCCGAATCCTGGACACGACGGGAGCCGACCTCACCCCGCGCTACAGAGTCGTGCCTTCGTACGTGCGCTCCCGACTCTCGGATCTCGGCGTGTCCGCCCGGTCGCTCGAAGAGTTCGACACCGACCTGCTGCTGCCCGCCAGCGAACTGCCCGGCGACGAAGGCTCCCTCGCCCTCGCCGCGGCCATCGCCATGGTGTCCCTGATGCGTGACCGCGCGGCGGACCCCGAGCTCCTGGCCATCGGCGGCATCACCGCACACGGGCACGTGCGGCGCGCCGAAGGGGTCCAGGCCAAGATCCTGGCGGCGCATCGAAGCGGCATTCGCCGCATCGTGCTTCCCCGCCAGAACGAGCACGACTTGGACAGCATCCCGGAGCCGCTCCACGACGCGATCACCTTCATCCCCGTCGACGAGGCCGGCCAGGCAATCAACGTCGCCCTCCGCTAGGCGCCTCGTCGGCTGGCAATGGGCGCTGGAGTCCGGACGCCTACCCGCTAAAGCTGTTCGGCGCCTGCCCGACCGCCCCCGGCCGCGCGCGAAACAAGCTCCCTGCCTCCGGTTCCGATTCCTCTGAGATTCCGCGCGCCGCCGAGGTCACGTACAGGTCCCGCCCGTCCGCCCCGCCAAATGCACAGCTTGACGTTTGGCTCACCGGAAATCGCACCATGCCCCGCTCGCTCCCGTCGGGCGCGTAGTGCACCACCCGCGATCCACCCCACACGGCCACCCACAGGTCCCCGTTCGCGTCCACCGTCATCCCATCCGGAAATCCGACGGACGCTTCCACTTTGATCAGCGTGCGCCGGTTGGATATCGCGCCGTCGTCCAGGTCGAAGTCGAAGACATCCACCCGTCGAGTCGGGCTGTCGATGTAATACATCAGGCGGTCGTCCGGACTCCAGTCGATCCCATTGGAAATCGACACGCCGTCCACCATGGCTCGCACGCTGAGATCCGGGTCCAGCCGGTAGAGCTTCCCCAGGCCTGCCGGGGCGGCCTCGTCATAGGCCATCGTGCCCGCCCAGAAGCGGCCATGCCGGTCGCACTTCCCGTCGTTCATTCGCATCGTCGGGTCATCGGCCTCAACCTCCGCCAGCACCGTCTGCGAGCCGTCCGCTTCCAGCGACCGAAATCCATCCGCCGCCGCCATCACCAGCCCGCCGCTCGCCCGCACCGCAACCGCGCCCACGTCAATCCCTACATCCATGCACTCATCACGCCCGGTCGCCGGATCGAACCGATGGACAGCCGATCCGGTTATGTCAACCCAAACCAGCGTCTCAGTTCCCGGGTCCCAAATCGGCCCCTCACCCACTTCAGCGCGCGTTCGCACGACAAGCTCAGATTCCATGGCTCTAATCCCAGGTCCGCGGCGCGATATTCGCGCGCAGTGTATGGCCACGGCTACGCCGCCTAATTAGTGCCCGTTCGTATACTCAACGCCCGCTCATCATGCCGCCGCCGACGGAGCCCTCTGTGACGCTGATTTCCAGCCTGACTGCGCGCGAAGTCCTCGACTCGCGCGGTAATCCAACCGTTGAAGTCGAAGCCACGCTCGAGAGCGGCGGCGTCGGCCGCGCCATCGTCCCGTCCGGCGCTTCGACCGGCGAACACGAGGCCCACGAGCTCCGCGACGACGACGCCCAGCGCTACCGCGGCAAAGGCGTCCTGCGAGCCGTCGAACACGTCAATGACGCGATTTCCGTGGAGATTGAAGGCGCCGACGCCGTCAACCAGGCCGCCATCGACACCCAACTCCTCGCCCTCGACGGCACCGCCAACAAGAGCTCCCTCGGCGCCAACGCGATCCTGGGTGTCTCCCTGGCCGTCGCCCACGCCGCCGCCGACGGCCTCGGGCTGCCCCTCTACCGCTACCTGGGCGGCGCCGGCGCCACCACCCTGCCCGTCCCCATGCTCAACATCATGAACGGCGGTGTCCACGCCGCCGGCAGCACTGACTTCCAGGAGTTCATGGTCATGCCGGTCGCGGCCGGCTCCTTCACCGAAGCCCTCCGCACCTCGGTCGAGATCTACCACCAGCTCCACGACGTCCTCACCGAACGCGGCTTCGGCACCAGCGTTGGTGACGAAGGCGGCTTCGCCCCCAGCCTCGGCTCCAACGCCGCCGCCTTCGAGGTCATCCTGGAAGCCATCGACCGCGCCGGCTACGAAGCCGGACGCGACGTCTTCCTCGCCATCGACGCCGCCGCCTCCGAACTAATCGACGACCAGGGCCGCTACGTCCTCGCCCAGGAAGGCCGCACCCTCACCGGTGCAGAGCTTGTCGACCTGTGGACCGAGTGGGTCGACCGCTTCCCCATCGTCTCGATCGAAGACGGGCTCGACGAGAACGACTGGGACAGCTGGAGCGCCCTCACCGAAGCCATCGGCGACCGCGTCCAGTTGGTCGGCGACGACCTCCTGGTCACCAACACCGAGCGCCTCCGCCAGGCCATCGAACGCAAGGCCGCCAACTCCATCCTCGTCAAGGTCAACCAGATCGGCACCCTCAGCGAGACCCTCGAAGCCATCGACATGGCCCACCGCGCCGGCTTCACCGCCGTCATCTCCCACCGCTCCGGCGAGAGCGAGGACACCACCATCGCCGACCTTGCCGTCGCCACCAACGCCGGCCAGATCAAGGCCGGCGCCCCCGCCCGCACCGACCGCGTGGCCAAGTACAACCAGCTGCTGCGCATCGAGTCCGACCTCGCCGACGCCGCCCGCTACGCCGGCTCACGAGCCTTTACCAACATCCGCCGGAACTGGACGTGACCCCCGAGGAGCTTCGCCGGCTCCTGGCCGA
>JAPOXI010000011.1 GCA_026707185.1 Chloroflexota bacterium | reverse complement strand
ACCGCGAGAAGCTGCAGGAGCGGCTGGCCAAGCTGGCCGGCGGCGTGGCCGTCATTCGTGTCGGCGCCGCGACCGAGACCGAGCTCAAGGAGAAGAAGCACCGCGTGGAAGACGCCCTGTCCGCCACGCGCGCCGGTATCGAGGAAGGCATCGTGCCCGGCGGTGGCGTGGCGCTGTTGAACGCCGCCCACGTGCTCGAGGGCGTCGAGGCCGAGTGCACCGGCGACGAAGTCGTCGGCGTTCGCGCTCTGCGCCGCGCGCTCGAAGAGCCGCTGCGCTGGATCGCTTCCAACTCCGGGGCCGACGGCTCCGTGGTCGTGGAGGAAGTCCGCCGCCAGTCCGCGAATCAGGGCGACACCAACTGGGGCTACCACGTGGTGAACGAGGAGTACACCGACATGGTTGCGGCCGGCGTCATCGACCCGGCCAAGGTGACCCGCTCCGCCCTTGAGAACGCCGCATCGATCGCAGGCATGATCCTGACGACCGAGGCGTTGATCGCCGACGTTCCCGAGAAGGAAGAGGCGCCCGCGCCCGCGATGGACTACTAAGTCCACCTTTCGGATCGCTCAACCGCCCCGCCGGCCAGTGCCGGCGGGGCGGTTTGCCTATGGCGCCATGTTGGCTCCAGTGCTGGCCGCGACAATCGAGCGCGCCGAGCGTCGATTCCCGCCGCGTCCGGCCGTGGGCCCCTTCCCTCACCCACGAGGCCGCTGGCCTTGCGCATCACACGTATCCGCTGTACCTGCAAGCAAGATCAACGGCGCAACCCAGCGCCTACACCGTCGAGGCCAGAGATTTGACTTCACTAAAAACATTTATTTAGGTACCATAAACAAGCCGGCAGGCCGCGTGAGGTGCGGGCCTGCCGGCGTTCAAGAGCAGTCGTGAATCGAAAGGAAGAACCATGCGCGCGCTGCGCGTGCTTGCCGTCGCCGCAGCCGTAGCCGTTGGCGCTGCCGCTTTGACGGCGTGCGGCGCCACAACCGATCGAACGGCCACCAGTACCGTGCTCGCCCCGGAGCCAGTTACGCGCGAGGACGGACGTCCGCTCCGGGTCGTCGCAACAACAGGGCAGATAGCCGACGCGGTACGCCGGGTTGGCGGTGACCGAGTGCAAACCCACGGCCTGATGGGACCGGGCGTGGACCCGCATCTCTACCGCGCCAGCGAGAGCGACATAACCCGACTCGAAGCCGCGGACGCTGTGTTCTGGAATGGCCTGCACTTGGAGGCCGGTATCTCCGGTGTTCTCGAACGGATCACCGAGCTCGGGGTCCACTCGATTCGAGTGACCGACGACATCGACCGCCAACTCCTCTTGGCGCCGCCGGAATTCGATGGCGCCTATGACCCGCACGTCTGGTTCGACCTGAATCTCTGGTCAACAGCCGTCGGGACCATTCGCGACGCCCTTGTCGCGATGGATCCTGAAGGTAAGGAGGTCTACCGGACCAACGCCGCCGCCTTCACGGCCGAAGTCAAGAAACTTGACACATATGTCAAGTCACGGGCCCAGGAGATCGAATCGCGGGTGCGTGTCTTGGTCACCGCGCACGACGCCTTCAACTACTTCGCGAACCGCTACGGCCTGGAGGTGCGCGGCTTGCAGGGCATTAGCACCGAAAGCGAAGCAAGCACCGCTGACGTGCAGGAACTTGCCCAATTCATTAGCGACCGTGGCATCCCGGCGGTCTTCATAGAGTCATCGGTGCCCGATCAAGGCGTCCAGGCAGTAATCGAAGCGGCCGCCGCTCGCGGACACACGGTGACCATCGGTGGCGAAATCTTCTCTGACGCGATGGGTGCGGAAGGCACGGCGGAGGGCACGTATCTCGGCATGATTCGCCACAACATCGACACCATTGTTGAGGCCCTGACAGGAGCGTGAGAACCAGCCTGCGCACTGGCAGCGCGCTCGCCATCCAGGCCACGGACCTCACGCTGGCCTATCAGCAGCGTCCAGTCCTGTGGGATGTCGACCTGGAAGTACCCCGCGGCGTGCTCATGGCCATTGTCGGCCCCAACGGTGCCGGCAAGACCACCCTCTTGCGAACTGTGCTGGGCCTGCTGCGACCAGCCGCCGGCGAGGTGCTGGTGTTTGGCCGCCCCTATGCCGAGCAGCGGCCGCAGGTGGCCTACGTGCCTCAGCGTGGCAGCGTCGATTGGGACTTCCCCACGACGGCCCTCGATATCGTCACCATGGGAACGTACGGCCGTCTCGGGTGGGTCCGGCGCCCTGGCAGGTCCGAGCGATCCCGCGCCACTGCCGCCCTTGCGCAGGTGGGCATGCAGGACTTCGCCGATCGCCAGATCAGCCAGCTCTCGGGCGGGCAGCAGCAACGGATCTTCCTGGCGAGGGCGCTCGTGCAGAAGGCGCAGATTTACCTGATGGATGAGCCCTTCCAGGGGGTTGACGCCACCACCGAACGCGCCATCGTGGACCTGCTGCGAGCACTCAGAGCTGAGGGCAAGACCGTAGTGGCCGTCCACCACGATCTCCAAACCGTGACTGAGTACTTTGACGAAGTCACGCTCCTGAACGTCCGTCGAATCGCCGCCGGACCAGTGAGTCAAGTGTTCACCGAAGACAACCTGCGCCTCACCTACGGCGGACGAGTGGCCGGCATTGGCGGACGCACCAATGGAAGCGCAATTGAGTCAACCCCATGACCGTCTTACCTGGAAGCCCATAGGTTCGCTACACCGGTGGATGTCCTGGGCGACCTCTTCCTGGACTACACGCTGCGTACCGTCGCACTTGGATCGGCCACGTTGGGGATCGTCAGCGGCGCCCTTGGAGCCTTCGCGGTGCTCCGTCGGCAGGCCCTCCTGGGCGACGCGATGTCCCACGCAGCGCTACCCGGCGTGGCCCTGGCGTTTCTCATCACCGGCAGCCGCACACCCCTGGTGCTGATGATCGGCGCGGCCGTTGCGGGCTGGCTGGCAGCCGTGGCCATCGTCAGTGTCGTCCGCGCCTCTCGCATCAAGACTGACACCGCTATGGCCCTCGTGCTGAGCGTCTTCTTCGGCGCCGGGCTGGTCGTGCTGACCTTCATCCAGCGGCAGCCTGCCGCTGGCAAAGCCGGGCTGGACCGCTTTCTCTTCGGACAAGCCGCTGCCATGCTCGAGAGCGACGTGATCACCATGGCAGCCATCGGTGCCCTTGGTCTCCTGGGCCTGCTCGTGCTTTGGAAGGAATTCAAGCTGCTGAGCTTCGACCCTGACTTTGGCGCGACCCTGGGAATACCCACCCGTCGGCTGGACATACTCCTCACCAGCCTCCTCGTCATCGCGATCGTCGTGGGCCTTAAGACCGTCGGAGTCGTTCTGATGAGCGCCATGGTCGTGGCGCCCGGCGCGGCCGCCCGTCAGTGGACAAACCGCCTGGGCACAATGGTCACGCTCTCAGCGGTATTTGGAGCCACGGCCGGTGTGCTGGGGGCAGTGCTGAGTACGACGGCCGAGACGTCTACCGGTCCCACGATCGTGCTGGTAGCCACCGGCCTGGTCGTGGTGTCGCTTTTGTTCGCCCCCGCACGAGGCTTGGTCTGGGCCCGACTGCGCGCCTGGCGGAGCCAGCGGATGCTTGCCTTGGAGGCCGTCCTTGCCGATCTGGCAGCCCTGGCCGCCCAGCACGGATCCGATGCAACGCATCCGCACGACGTGGGGGCGCTGCACGCCGTTCGGGGTCGTGCCGTGGTGGAACGCGCCCTGAGCGAACTCGCTGCCGACGGCCTGGCCCAGCGGCACGATGGGGGTGGGTGGTCGCTCACGGCGCAGGGTCTGGCCGAGGCGGCGCGGCTGGCGCGCACCAGGCGCGCGCCTGGTGAGGTCCGGTGACGTCGGCCCAGGTCGACGTCTTGCTGGTCGCCATCGTGGTGTCCGCTGCCTGCGCGATTCCGGGGACATTCCTCGTGCTACGCCGCATGGCCATGATGAGCGACGCCATTAGCCACACGGTCCTGCTTGGCATTGTCCTGGCCTTCTTCGTCGTCGCTGATCTCAGTTCTCCCCTCTTGATCGCGGGCGCCGCCCTGGTTGGCTTAGTCACCGTCGTTCTCGTCGAAGCTGTCAGCCGCACCGGTCTGGTCCGCGAGGACACCGCGATCGGTCTCGTCTTCCCGGCCCTGTTCTCGATTGCGGTAATCCTGATTTCCAGCCTGGCCGGCGACGTGCATCTGGACAGCGACGCCGTATTGCTTGGCGAAATCGCCTTCGCGCCCTTTAACCGCTTCACGCCCTTCGGCGTCGATCTCGGTCCAATCGCACTCTGGGTCATGGGCACCATCCTGCTGATCAATCTCGTGTGCACGGCCCTGTTCTTCAAGGAACTCAAACTCGCCACATTTGACCCGGCGCTGGCCGCCGCTCTGGGCTTTTCACCGGCGCTCGTTCACTATGGCCTGATGGTGCTTGTCTCGATCACCGCCGTTGGTGCCTTCGATGCCGTGGGGTCCATTCTTGTCGTGGCGCTAATGGTCGGCCCCCCGGCCGCTGCCTACCTGCTGACAGACCGCCTGCCTCGCATGCTCGCACTTGGCGTAATGATTGGTGCCGCCTCGGCCGCTGGCGGCTACTGGCTCGCTCGCCTGCTGGACGCCAACATCGCCGGGTCGATGGCCACTGTCGTCGGCATCGCCTTCGTCCTGGTTCTGTTTCTCGCGCCACAGCGAGGTCTCATCGCAACCGCGCGTCGCCGCCGGCGACAGCGCTGGACCTTCGCCCGCCAGATGCTGCTGATCCACCTGGCAACCCACGAAGGCACGCCCACCGAGGCCGACGAGAGCCGCCCCGACCACATGCAACGCCACATGCGCTGGCCTCCGGCATTCGCCGACCGCGTGCTCCAAACCGCCACCGAGCGCGGCCTCATCGTCCACGAGAACGACCAACTCCGCCTCACCCCCCAGGGCCGAAACGAAGCCCGAGCCGCCGCCATCCGCTAGATAACCGCCCCGGCTGGTGCGCCTGAGCTATAGGTCGCGAATAAAGACGCTGTCGCTGACGGTCTGGCTCAGCGCCACCTCGTCGCCCCCGATCCGCACCACCAGCGGCCCGTCGAAGGGTAGCCGCCGGACCACGGTGGCCCTTGTCCCCGGCACGAGCTGGATTTCCGTCAGGTATTCCAGCACCGCCCGGTCGCGGTCCCGTACCCGGACCACCACGAAATCCGTGCCGTCGGCAACGCCCGTCAACTGGCGGGCATCGTCGGCCTGCAGCGCATCCAGCGCCTCATTCGGAATCGAGTCACCGTGCGGATCGGTCGTCGGGTCTGAGACCTTGGCCGCGATCCGGCGCTCCATCTCCTCCGAAATCACGTGCTCCAACCGGTCGGCCTCCTCGTGCACGTCGTTCCAGTCATAGTCCAGGAACTCCACCAGGAAGCGCTCGATCAGCCGATGATGGCGAACCATCTCCAGCGCGTGGCGCTCACCCTCATCGGTCAGTTGCGCGCCCTGGTAGCGCTGATAGTCGACCAGTCCCTTCTGTTGCAGGCGCTGCAGTGCCACCGTCACCGCGCCCTGGGTCAGCTTCAGCGGACCCGCCAGTTCGCCGGTCCCCACGCGCCGCTCGTGCCCGCCCGCGTCGTAGATCGCGCGCAAGTAGTCCTGCTCGCTGGCCGAAATCCGCGGCTCTGGCATAGTCACTTGAATATAGCGAGGGCACGCAACCTAACAGGTTGGCGGCCGCCGTCGACTGGCTAGACTGCCGGTGTGGACAGTCCCGACCCTTTCAGTCAGCCGCGACCGCGCCACGCCCACCAAATCTCACGTCGAACGCTGCTCGGCGCGTTGGCCCTGGGGGCGCCGGCCCTGGCCGCGTTGCTGCCCGCTTGCGGCGAACTGCCGACCAATCCGCAGATCAGCGTCCTCCTGGCCGTCAACGAAATGCTGCCCGGCCCCCACCGCTTTCCCTTCGTCCTGGCGGACGGCGACGGCGGGCTGGTCACCGGCGCGAACATCAACGTGCGCTTCGTTCGCCTGATCGGGGAGCGCGACGAGTTCCGCTTCGAAGCGACGGCCCAGGAGCTCCTCGCCGGCGCCAGCTACGACCACGTGCACGAGGACGGCACCGTCCACGTCCACGACGCATCGCGCTCCTACTACCTCGTCGCCGACGCCGACTTCGAGGAAGGCCTGTGGCGCGCCGACCTGGAAGTGGAGCCGGCCTTCGGCTCGGCCTACGCGGCGTCGACCGCCTTCCAGGTCGGCCGGCGCACCTCGGCCCCTCGGGTCGGAGACTCGGCGCCAGCATTCGCCAACCTCACGAGCCGGGACGAACCTAATCTCGAAACTCTGACAACCGCCGATCCGCCCGTCCCAGCCCTCTATGAGCACTCGATCGTCGACACCCTGTCCCGCGCCGAACCGTTCGTCGTGGCCTTCAGCACCCCGGGCTACTGCACGTCGGCGATGTGCGGCCCGGTCACCGCCGTCGTGGGCAGCCTTTCCCGGGACTTCGGCGACCGTGTGCGCTTCGTCCACCTAGAGCCCTTCGATCTCAACGTCGCCCGCACCGAGGGTCGCCTCGTGTGGAGCGACGCCGCGCTTGAGTGGAACTTGGAAACCGAACCCTGGGTCTTCGTAGTCGACGCGTCCGGCCGCGTGGCAGCGCGCTTCGAGGGCCTGGTCGGCGCGGTCGAACTCGAACCTGCCGTCGCCGCCGTGGCTGGTCCGCCACTGAGCTAATGCGTCGCGTCGCCCGCCTCCTGCCGGTACTGGTGATTCTCTTGGCGGCGTCGTCAACACCCGCCCTGGCCCACGGCGGCGACCTCGTCTACACCGGCGCAGCCGGTCCATACCAGGTACGCGCCTTCGCCAACTGGGCTGAAGGCTGGCTCGACTACTCTGTCGACCTCCGCAACGTCTCCACCGGCGCGCGCATCCCCGGCGCCGAAGTCCGTGTCTCAGTCTTCGAAAACGGAGTCCAGATCGCCAAGTACACCGCCTTCGAGTCGGGATCCGTCTACGAGTTCGTCGAGCAAAGCCCCGAGGAAGTCCACTGGAACCTTGTTCTGGACATCTCCAGCGCCCTCGGACCCGCCAAGCTCTCGCATTCGCTTGACCTGGCCCCCACCAACTGGGTCTGGCCCAGCGTCCTGGTCATTGGCGGCTTCTTCGCGGCCGTCTTCGCCCACACCTGGACCGCCCGTCGCCGCGCCCGCGCCTAGCTCCGCGCCGCCTCCGGCAGAGTCTGGATGAAGTTGATGATGTGCCAGGTGTCCAGTTCGCCGTAACGATCGCCGAACGCGGGCATCCCCGTGCCCTCAATCCCGTTGAAGACAAATCCAAACAGCGCATCGTCCGGGTGCAGCGGCACGTGGATCACCAGGTCCAACGGCGGTGGATCCAGCGTCGCCGCCAGCGGTCCGTCCCCGCGACCCGCCGGCCCGTGACAGCTCACGCACTCGGCTTCATAGATCTCGCGACCTGCGCTCACTGACGCGTCATCCGGCGGAATCGGATTCACCGCCGAGGGCACGACACCCTGCTGCGGCCCGATGATCAGCAGCCCGGCCCCCAGCAGAATCGCCGCAAACCCGGTCCCGGTCCCCGCCTGCCGCACGCGCGCCGCCCATCCCTGGCGCGCCAGCGTGGCCAGTGCCAGCACAAACCCCATCCCCGCCAGGGCCAGCCCCCAGGACCGCACCGCCACCGTCGCGTCCACTTCCGCCACGCCAATCGCCGTGGGAGACCCGATGTTGAGCTGCACCGGCACCCTGGCATCGAACGCTCCCGGCTGCCGCACGATCGCCAGCACCTGCCAGGCCCCCGCCAGCGCGAACGCATCGGTCTCCGCTTCGTACGTCCCCTCCTCGGTCCGCACCGGGCGCTCGACGGTCGTCCCCAGGTCCGTGTCCAGATACCTGAGCTGCAACTCGACACCCGCCTCCGCCGTCCGGCCGCCGCTTGACACCACGTCGACCTCCAGCCTGTTCGGGCCCGGCCGCCCCGGCGCCACCCGCACCCGCACTCTCGTATCGCCGCTTGCGCCCGCGCCCTCCACCGCCAGCGGCACGTCCCCGCTCACCTGCCGCGCCGGCTCCCGCTCCGTCAGAACGCCCACCACCCCGAGCACCATGGTCGCCAGCACAATCTCGGCCACCACCAGCGTCCGCAGCGCCTTCGCCGCTCGCGCCCCGGCCCCGCCAGCCCCCGCCAGCCGCGGCCGCGTCCACGCCAGGTTCACCCCGCCCAGCGCCAGCAGCGGCGCCACCAGCGCCAGCTTGACCACCAGCAACAACCCGTACTCCGTGCTCCACAGCCGCTCCGGCTCCACCACCTGCAGCCACGCGCTATACAAGCCCGTCACCACGATCAGACCGACGGCCACCGTGGCAACTGAAGAAAACCGAGCCGCAACCTCGGTCAGATCGGCTGCCGCGCCTCCATCGACCTTGCTCCCGCGGGCATCCCAGACCGCCAGCAGCAACACCGGCAAGCCGCCCACCCAGGCGCCCACCGCCAGCAGGTGAATCAGGTCGGCCACCAGGGCCGACCCAACGTCGCTCAACGCCGCCGCGTGGCTGCCCAGCGAAATCGTCACCGCCATCACCACGCCCGCCACCGCCACGCCGCCGAACGCAACTGCACCGCGCCGCTCGCCCGCTGACGCCGAACTCGCCTGGTCGGCCAGCACGAGCGCCACGGCCACCGCCGCAGTGCGGCCAATCCACAACGCGCCCCACTGCCCGGCCCCGAACACCTCGCCGAACCCCGCCAGCAGCGAGTCCCCGCCCAGGATCAGGATCTGCGTCCCCAGCAGTCCGATCTGACCCGCCAGCGCCAGCAACCCTCCGCCCAGCACCAGCAACGCCGTCCGCCGCTCCACGACCCGACGCCGCTCCGGCTGAGATCCGCGCCGCTGCACCAGCGCCTGCAACGGCCCGCCAATCAGCACGGCCGTGCCCACAAACAGCAGCCAGCGCGAAACCGCCGCCGCCGGGCTCGACTCGATCGAAGCCACAGCCACCGCCACGTCCGCCGCCACCGGCTCGCCCACTCCGAAGGCAAACGATCCGCGAATCACGTGCCCGTCCACCACCGACAGCGTCCGCCACACCACCACGTAGGTGCCGTCCGCCAGCTCCCCCACCGGCACCAACATCGCCGTGGCCGTGGTGGGATCCGGTTCCGTCGGCCCCGTGGTCACCGGCTGCCCGTTGGCGTCAAGCACCTCCAGGCTGCTGTAGCCCAGGTCAATGGCCTCGCTGAACTCCGCGTACACCACCGGCGGCGCTGGATCGACCGCGGTACCGGGACTCGGCGACGAACGCACCAGGTTGGCGTGCGCCCCGGCCGGCACGGCAACCAGCGCCAGCGCCATTAGCGCGGCCAGCACCGCCAGCACCAGCCGCTCTCGGCGGAGCCCCAGCCCCCGCCGCGGGCCGAAGCTGCTACCCCGCGCCACGCCGACGGAACGCATACAACGCCAGGCCAACCCCGGTCATCAGACCCACGCCGCCAACCGCCAACCCGATCACCGCAACCGTAAGCGCGGCCGTCGCCTCGTCCGAGGCATCCCGCGCCTGCTGCTGCGCGGCCGAAGCCACCCCGGCAATCTCCCGCGCGCTCGGCACCGGCCGCGGAAACTGAGCCTCCGTCGCCGACCGCACGTCATCGAACGTGCCGGGCCCCGAGGTGAACGTCTCGTCGACTGGCAAACCGTCAATCGTCCCCACGAACCGGAACCGGTACGGCCCCGGCACGGTCGGAATGAACGGCGCCACATAGCCGCCGCGCTCCCCCGGCAGCGGCGACAGTGCCATCTGCCGCGCCAAGCCCGATGCCGACATGTCCGCCGCCAGGTGCGTCACCTCCACCACCAGGCTGTTCGCCAGGCCCGTGACACCAACCCGGGCCCCATGTCCGTCATCCGTCTGGACTTCGCCTTCGGCCGGGATGTGGATCGTCGCAACCGCGTCGATCGTTTCACCGTTGCGCGCGTACTCCTGGTGCATGTTCGTGTTCAACGTCACTCGCACCTCGTTCATGCCCGGCGCCAGCTTCCCCAGGTGCAGGTACGGACTGTAGACCCGCCCCAGCCGCACCCCGTTCACGTACACGTGCGGATGCCCTTCACCCGCCACGTTCGGGGCATTGATCTTCTCGGGCGCAAGCGTGAATCCCTGCGGCATCACCAGCAGGTTCGCCCCACCCACCGGATCCGGCTCCAGGCTGATCTCGACTCCCATTCCGTCGGGCGCCGCCACCTGCCCAACCTCTTCCGGCGCGGGCGGCATCGCCGGCACGCTGAGCGTCGTTGCCGCCTCCACCGTCTGCCCGCCCACCGCGTATTCGCTGTGGCCGTTCGTCTGCAGCGTCACGCGAATCTCACGCTCTCCGGGCGCAACACCCTTCAGGTGAAACCACTCGCCATACGCCCGGCCCACCTTCTCGCCGTCCACGTAAACGTGCGCGTGCCCCTCCCCGTCCACGTCCGCCTGGTTAACCCGCTCCGGCGCGAAGACAAACCCGCTGGGGATGATGTGCACGTTGATCCCATCGATCGGATCGACCTCCGCCGTCACCTCCACCGACATTCCCGAGGTCTCCACCGTCCCGCCGTGGTCGTGGCCGCCCTCCGCTGCATGGCCCGACTCGTCGCCGTCCGCCCGCGTCACCGACAGGTACACCCCATTTGGCTGCCCCTCGTACGCAGGCTCCACCAGGAATCCGACGTCAAACGTAAACCCGTGGACCTCCCGGCCCTCGTGCGCCCACACCACGCCAACGGCCGCTGCCAGTGCCGCCCCGAATACGGCCAGGGCCAGCAGGCCGCGCCTCAGGTGCGGCGAACTAGTCCAGAAACTCATACACAAACCTCGCAGCTTCGGCGCCAATCCGCATGGCAGTCCTCGCCGCCAGGGATTCGCGCGAATGGTCCACGCACTTCGGTGCGCGGATGCAAGCCATCTACTGCAAGGCCAGCCTGGGCGGCGGCCGCGGCGGCTCAAGTGCCGTCAATCGCACGCGCCGCAGGTCAAAGCCAACCCGCTCCAACGCGCACGCCGCCAGCGCCAACGCCAGCAGCGCCGGCATCACCCCCACCGGAAACGGCGACGACTGCTCCGGAAACTCCCCCGATGTCCCATCCGCCCCCTCCGCGTCCGCTGCCGGCAGCGCCCAAGGCAAATGAACATGGTCATGCCCCTCATGCCCCTGCGGCGTAACCACCCCCAGCACCTGCGCCGCACTCGTCACGAGCGATGGCGCCAGCAATGCCAGAACGGCCAGGAGCAGGATGGCAGCAGGCACGACTCGTCGGAGCTCCATACAGCCAGACTAGCCGAACTGAACGCACAAAAGCTCTGCCCGATACCCGAAGCTACATCGCTGTGCTCGGGTCTCCAGTCGCCTTCAAATTCGGGCAGAATCCCGCCAGCCTCTTCTCTCCTCACTCACGAAAGCCATCCCCCTTGACCAACCCCGCCTACGCCTTCGGCGACGACGACACCGCCGCCGAGCGCCTGCACATGCTCGCCTACATTTTTGCCCCCGAGATCAAGAGCTTCCTGGGCCGCGTCCCGCCCGATCCCGGGCTGGTAATTGACCTCGGCTGCGGCCCCGGCTTCACCACCCGCCTCATCGCCGAGACGCTCAACGCCCGCAAAACCGTCGGTTTCGACACCTCGCAGCCATTCCTTGACCTTGCAGGCCGCCAGGAAGCAAGTGGCGTTGCCTTCCTAGAGCACGACGTCACCCGCGCGCCCTTCCCAACCGGCGCCGCCGACGTGCTTTTCTGCCACCTGCTCCTGCCGCATCTCGCCGTCCCGGCGGCCGTGCTGCGGACCTGGGCCTCCCAGCTCCGACCCGCGGGCCTCCTCCTGGTCGACGAGGTCTCGGACATCCAAACCACCAATCCGACCTTCCGCACCTACCTGGACGCCGCCGAACGCTTGCTCCAGGGCGTCGGCGGCGATCTCTACGTCGGCCGCCGCGTCGAGCAACTCGGCCGCGTCCCCGGCCTGCGCCGCATCTCCAGCCGGCTCGTCAAACACCCCGTCACCACCGCCGCCTGCGCCCGCATGTTCCGCCTCAACCTCAACGCCTGGGGCCCAAATCCCCACGCCGAACTCTCAGACCAGGAGCGTGCCGACCTCGCCACCGAACTCGACAACCTCACCACCTCCCCCGCCACCACCGACATCCACTGGCAAATGCGCCAGGTCACCTTCAAAGCCACCACCGGCGGCTGACTCCAGGAGCCTGCGGTTCGGCGGTAGCACGCTGCGTATCATGACCACGCGCCGAAACGTAGAGCCGTCCCCGTGAACCTCGACAGCCGCACCTGGGACGCCCGCTACGGCCGCGGAATCCTGGCGGCCCACGGGCCCCAATACACCGACTACATCGCCATCACCTCGCCCAGCGCCTGGGCCGTCGCGGGGCCACACCTGCCCCATCCGCCGCGCGCCCTCGAGTACCAGCGCGGCATGGGCGAGGACTACCTGG
>JAPOXI010000119.1:9314-12515 GCA_026707185.1 Chloroflexota bacterium | reverse complement strand
GTCCTTCCCACATCGTCGCCCCCGCCCTTCACATCGTCCGCGAGCGCGCGGCCGAACTCATCAGCCAGGCCACCGGCGAAGACCTGCCGCCGGATCCCGACGTGCTGGTGGGCGCGGCCGCCCGCCACCTGCGCAGCCGCTTCATTGAAGCCGGCGCCGGCATCACGGGCGCGAACGCGCTGGTGGCCGCAACCGGGACCGTGATGCTGGTATGCAACGAGGGCAACACACGGCTGGCCAGCGCGCTGCCGCCGGTGCACATCGTGATTGCCGGCATCGACAAGCTGGTTCCAACTCTGGCCGACGCCACGACGATGCTGGAGAGCCTGCCGCGGAGTGCCACCGGTCAGCCGATCTCGACCTACGTCTCGTTCATCTCGGGACCCAGCCGCAGCGCGGACATCGAGCTGTCGCTGTCGATGGGAGTTCACGGGCCGCGGCACGTACACATCGTGCTGCTGGACAACGGGCGGGAGGCTATTCGCACCAACCCGCGCATGCGCTCGGCGTTGCAGTGCGTGCGCTGCGGGGCGTGCTCCAACGTCTGCCCGGTCTACCAGCAGGTGGGCGGACACGCGATGGGGCACATCTACACCGGGCCAATCGGGCTGCTGGTGACGCCCTATCACCATGGGCTCGAGCATGTGGAAGGGCCGCAGTCGCTGTGCGCCGGCTGCGGGGCGTGCGCCAGCGTGTGCCCGGCGGGAATCCCGATTCAGCAGTTGATCCTGGACGTTCGCGAGCAGGCGGTGGCCAGCGGGAGTTCCGGCAGCGCCGTCAAGAAACGCGCCCTCGGTGCGCTGGCGGATGAACGGTTGCTCGAACGCGGGGCGCGGCTGGCCTCGAAGGCTCCGTGGTTGCAGGCGTTAGGGCGTCGGCTACCCGGCTCGCCGTTGAAACGGCGGCCCCTGCCGAAAGTTCAAGGGCGCCCGTTCCGCGACCGAGTTGAGGATGTTGCGAAATCCAGTCGCGCGTCGTCGCCTCGCGTGGCGTATTTCCCCGGCTGCCTGACGGACTGGCTATCGCCGGAGACGGGGGAAGACGCGGTGGCGGTTTTGGAGGCGCTGGGGGTTGGCGTGGAGCCCGTGCAGTTCCCTTCGTGCTGCGGGCTGCCCGCGATCAACGCCGGATACATGGACGAGGCCACGCGGATGATGCGGCAGACGGTCGAAGCCATTGAACGGCTTGATGTAGATGCGGTGGTGAGCACGTCAACCAGCTGCGCCGGGGCGATGCTGCATGACTACGCGCGGCTATCAGAGGACGATTCCGAGTGGGCCGAGCGTGCCCGGGCGGCGGCCACCAAGGTGCGGGACTTCACAAGCTATGTGGCGGAGCGAGGGATTCCCGACGAGATGTTGGGCAGGGCACGCGGCGTGGTGACGATCCACGACGCCTGCCAGTCGAAGCACGGCCTGGGGTTGGGACCGGAGACGCGCGAGTTGCTGACCGACGCCGGCTACACGGTCGTCGAAGCCCCGCCTTCAGGCGAATGCTGCGGCTTCGGCGGCTCCTTCTCCTTCGATCACCCCGAGGTCGCGCGACGAATGCGCGCCCGCAAGCTGGAGGCCTTCGCCGCAACGGGCGCGGAGGTGGTGTGCGCGGACAACCCCGGGTGCCTGATGCATCTGACGGAGGGGCCGGCAGTCGAAGGGGCAGGTCGGCCAGTGCATCTGGCCGAGTTGCTCAGGGCAGTATTCGAATAGGGCGCGGACTGCTCAGGACCACAGCCGATCAACGGCGATGATCAGGCCGGTGGCGGCTCCGACGATGCTGAGCATGCGCAGCGTGAGACGCAGCTCGAGGTCCTTGAGGTCGGCCTTGGTTGCGAGATGTTCGTAGGCGCCTTCGAGCCGGCTCATGCGGTGGCCGAGTCGTGAAACCTCTACTGAATGGTCGGCGCTGGTCTCGCCTGCGGTCATGGTGGCCCTCCGGTGCCAGCGGTCCACCCTGCCGCCGCGCGTGGCGCTCGGTCGATCCGGGCGTCACGCATCAAGTTTAGGCGATCGCTAGTCGATCTTCCCGTCGTGCCGGTCAATGACCTCCCAGAAGTCCGCGGTTACCGGCCAGTCGAGTTGGTGACTGCCCACCCACAGCTTGCGCACTATGCCGTCGGGATCGATTAGAAACACGGATGGACGCGCCATGTTCCAGGAGTCGTAGCTGAACCGGACGTAGACGCCGTAGTCGCGGGTCATCTGCCGGTCGGGATCGGCCAGAATCGGAAACGGAATCTCCTCGCGCGTGGCGAATCCCGAAACGGCGTCAAGGCCCTGTGGGAATACGCCCACGACGGCCGCGTCCCTTCGCGTCCATTCGTCCAGCTCGACCTCGAGCCGCGCCAGGTAGCCCTGGCAGCTCAGTCACC
This sequence comes from Chloroflexota bacterium, assembly GCA_026707185.1. The sequence continues at coordinate 10,147 of JAPOXI010000119.1, read as the reverse complement.
AGGTATGTCTCAGGAAGACCAGGCAGAGCCACCGACCGGCAAAGTCCTGCAACGTGACCCGATCGTCGGTTCCCGCCACGGGGACATCGAAGTCCGGCGGGCGATCGCCGGTTGCGAACGTGGTTGAGCCTTCGGCGCGGGGCATGGCGGAGACTCTACTTCAAGGCTTGCCGGAGAGTGAAAACCAGTGCCGCGTGGGTAACGCCAGCACTACTGCTATGGCGTAACCATGACCTTGATGTTGGCGTCCTTGCGGGTGCGAGCGCTTTCGAGAGCCTCGCCGGCTGCTTCGAGCGGATAGTGCGCGGTGATGAGGGGTTCGATGTCGACAGCGCCACGGGTCAGCAAGTCAACAGCGAGCGGCCAGGTGTTGGCGTAGCGGAAGACGCCGGCAACGTCGAGGGCCTTGTCGACCAGTTCGTTAGTGTCGATGGGAGTCAGATCCGCGTCCGTCATGCCCACCAGCACGACACGCCCGCCGCGCCGAGCGATGCGAGTGGTCTGGGTGAGGGTGGTGGAGTTGCCGGCGGTCTCGAAGACGAGGTCGAACTGGGTGGCGCGGGTCTGGCCGACGTCTTCGGCACTGGCGTCGATGGCTTCGGCGGCGCCGAGCTCGAGGGCCTTCTGAAGACGGAAGGGCTCGACGTCGACCAGCGCTACGTCGCGAATGCCCTGACTCTGGAGGGCCAGGAGGGTCATGAGGCCGATCGGGCCTGCGCCGAGGATGGCTGCGCGGTCGCCCAGGCGGGCCTGTCCGCGACGAGCAGCGAACAGGCCGACCGAGAGCGGCTCGATGAGGGCGGCCTCGTCGTATGAGACATGGTCGGGGATGC
>JAPOXI010000119.1:0-8541 GCA_026707185.1 Chloroflexota bacterium | reverse complement strand
GGACGGCGTCGTCCTTGCGGATCTCGACGCGGTGCTCGCGGGCGACCGCCTGGGCGACGTCGGCGGTGATGGCAAAGTCGCTGGGCAGGATGTCGACGCCCTCGGCGCCGGCCACGTCCAGCAGAACGCCGCGGCGCACGATGGGGGGCACACGTTCGATGCCGTGCTCGGTCATTCCGCGGCCGCCACTCTGGACCTTGGCCGCTTCGAGCCCGCCGCACATGATTCCGTCGCGCGCGAAGTGGGCAAGCGCGTCGAGATGCGTGCCAGTGTGGCCGCACATGACGATCAGCTCGTTGGCCGAGCCGAGGCCTCCCGGGCGCATGGTGTCGCCGTGGCGCCGCTGCAGGGTGAACACGTAGGGCGGATGCGACGGGTGCACCGGCATACCCAGGTTATAGGGCGTGCCGAGGTCGAATACTTGCCGATTCACGACCGACTCGAGCACGGTCGGATCCATGGTTGGGCCTCGGGCGCAGACGGCTTCCGAATCCTGCCGGTCCGTGTCGAGGCAGGCAAACGCGCATAATCGGCGACGCTTGATCAGCTCGCCGGAGTCGGCGCTCCGGTAAGCGCCTCCCGCGGTTGCGCGACGACCGCGGACAAACGCACAGGTCCGAATGCGAATCGACACCCAAAGCCACATCTGGCCCGAACCGTTCCTGGACTACCTGCTAACCCGTGACGAGGAACCGCTGGCGTTCCGGGACGGCGGCACCCTCTTCATCGATACCGGCAAGTGGCGGCGGACGGCCATGCCGGGGCACTCGGACATGGACGCCAAGGTGCGGACGATGGATGCGGCGGGGATTGACCTGACGGTGTTGTCGCCAAACGATCCGGGACCGGAGCGCTTTGGGGACGACGGTCCGATGGTGGCGCGGCTGTTCAACGACTACATCGCCGAGCAGACGCGGGCGTATCCCAGACGCTTTGCCGGGCTGTGCGTACTGCCTCTCTACCACGAGGCCGAGGCTCGCGAGGAGCTAGATCGGGCGGTGCACGACCTGGACATGCGGGGCGTGCTGCTCTACGCCAATTTGGACGGGCAGCACCCGGATGAGCCGGAGTTCGAGTGGCTGTTCGGGCAGGCCGAGGAGCTGGGCATTCCGCTGTACCTGCACCCAGCCTGTCCTGTGACCATCGACCAGGTGGAAGGCCGGAATCTGACCGGCGCGCTGGGCCTGATGTTCGACACGACGATCGCGCTGGCGCGCATCATCGTGAGCGGGCTGATGGACCGCTATCCGGATCTGACGATCGTCTGCCCGCACGTCGGTGGCGCGCTGCCGTACCTGATCGGACGTCTGGACCACCAGACGATGGTGCTGAAACGCGGGGCTGAGAACCTGACGAAGCCGCCCAGCGAATACCTGCGCCAGATCTGGTTCGACACGGTCTCCCCCTGGCCGGCGGCGGTGCGCTACGGACTGGAGATGGTGGGGCCGGACCAGCTGATGTTCGCCAGCGACCACCCGTGGGTGGAGCCGGACGTGATCAGATCAATCGTGGACGACCTGCCGGTTAGCGACGAGGTGCGGGCCAAGATCTATGCGGGGAACGCAGCGCGGCTGTTTGGTTTGGGCGTTTAGGCATCGTATCGGCCCGACCCGGCCTCGGAGAGGACCGCTGCTTCAGGGTTTTGCGCTGAAGACCACGACTCCCGGTGGCTCGTTTAGAAACGTTTCTCGGCGATTAGACCTAGAGTCTGTCGAACTCGTCGCGCGAAAGGCCCGCCTGCCGCACGATGCTGCGCAAGGTCCCTACAGCAACCTCGCGATGTCGAGGGACGATTGCAATTCGCACCCCGTCTTCCGTATCGAGAGCGAACTTCACATGGCTCCCACGCTGGCTGACCTCTGTGAATCCAGCGGCTCTTAGCTTTCGGGCGACTTCGCGATAGGGGAGGGGCCTAGCCGGCGGCAACCTCGACCTCTAAACGGTGGAGCTGCGAGGGCACTGTGGGAATAGGCGGCTCGTAATGAAGCTCCAGGGCCTCGCGGAGGTTGGCCAACGCGATGTCGACGGACTCGCCCTGACTTGCCACGTCAGGGTCTAGAGCCTGGGCAACGAACCACGTGCCTTCCTGGTGCACGCTTACGACGATTTCCCGTTTCATTGGGCAAGAACTCCAGATCGACGCAATGCATCGACACGTACAGTTTTACATTCGATTGACAGGCGAGTGCCAGGCAACGTCCAGCCCAGAGTCCCATCTGCGCTGCACGACACCTGAATCTGAATCAATGCCGCGCAGAGCAGCGCCTATGGGCTCAGGAAACCGAGTCGGACCGCATCGTCGATGAGGGTGCAGGCGAAGGCCCAGAGGGCTTCGGAGCCGTCGGCGATGTGGGCGTTGACGGCGAGGACCTGGTCACGGGTTACGCCGTGCTGGCGCCAGGCCTGACCCCTGGTGTGGAAGTTGAGGAGCAGGGGCTGGAGGCGGTCGAGGGCAGCGGCGAAGCGGGCCTCGGGAGTCTGGCGGGCTTCAAACTCCTCCCAGAGACTCCGAAGGTTGCGTCCCTGGCCAGGAGGGAGGAGGCCGTACAGGCGGTCCGCAGCGGCGCGCTCGAGTGCAGGCTGCTGGGCCTTGGCCTCCTCGTCGTAGACGAACGCGTCACCGGCGTCGATCTCCACGATGTCATGCACCAGCAGCATGGCAATGACGCGGGAGATATCGGTACCCGGTGGGGCGTAGTCAGCCAGGACCAATGCGAACATGGTGACGTGCCAGCCGTGCTCGGCGTCGTTCTCGCGGCGTTCCTCCGCCGTGATGAGGTTGCGGCGCAGGACGCCCTTGGCCTTGTCGAGCTCCAGCAGAAACTCGACCCGGCGTTGCAGGTCGGCGTTGACGTCCGGCGGTTCGGCGCTCAGGGAATCAGGAGCACCTTGCCGCTGGTTTCACGGCCCTGGAGGGCGATGTGTGCATCGGCGGCGTCTGCCAGCGCGACTTCACGGTCGATCATCAGAGTCAGATCACCGGCCGCGACCCAGGACAAGACATCGCCCGCGCGCCATTCCAGTTCGTCGCGCGTGAGCGTGTAGTGCCCGAGGCTCGGACGCGTGAGAAAGAGTGAGCCCTTGGCATTGAGGATCTGTGGGTTCAGTTCCGGCACCGGGCCGCTGGACGCGCCGTAAAGGGCTAGGAGACCGCGCGGCTTGAGGCAATCGAGACTGCGTTCGTAGGTGGCCGCGCCGACGCCGTCGTAGACGACTTCGACACCGGCCCCATCGGTCAGGCGGCGGACCTCATCGAGAAAGTCGGCTTCGGTGTAGATGATGACGTCGTCGGCGCCCGCCGCGGCGGCGATTTCGGCCTTGGCGGCGGTTCCGGCGGTGGCAATGACGCGCGCGCCTGCACGCTTGGCCATCTGGCTCAGCAAGCGTCCCACGCCGCCAGCGCCCGCGTGCACGACGGCCGTGTGCCCGGCAGCCAGCGGATAGGTGCTGTGGGCCAGGTAGTGCGCAGTCATGCCCTGCAGCATCGCGGCCGCAGCCTGGCGGGTGTCGATGGCGTCGGGCAGCTTGATGAGTTGGGCGGCCGGGACAGCCTGTAGCTCGGCGTAGGAACCCAGGTGCATGGCGTGGGCGACCCGGTCCCCAACCGCCAAGTCGCTGACATCGGATCCGACGGCCTCGACGATGCCAGCGCCTTCCATGCCAAGGGTGAACGGGGGATCAAGTGGATACTGGCCGCTGCGCTGATAGGTGTCGATGTAGTTGACGCCTATGGCCTCTATTCGGATGACCGCCTCGTCGGCGGCCGGACTGGGGTCGGCGATGGATTCGTAGGAAAGAGCTTCGGGTCCGCCCGGCTGGTTGACGCGAATGGCCTGCATTGGATTTCCTCAAAGAAGCGACTGCTGGCGCCATTGTCCACGGTCGAGCGTGGCGTTGTGTCATACCATGCGCGCCCGTGCACTCTGGGCGCGCGCTGAACACCGTCGCATCGTTAGTTCCGCGCGTCTATATCCAGATCTTCACTGCGTCGATCGGCATGGGGATGCTGGTGCCGACGCTGCCGCTGTTCGTGGCCGATCTGGTTCGAGACCCGGTCACGGGCGAGGAAAACATCACGCTGGTCGGCCTCGCGCTTGGTATGGCCGCGCTGGGCACGTTGCTGTGGACGCTTCCCTCGGGCCTGCTGCTGAACCGGATCTCGGAGTGGGTGGGGCAGGTAGTGGGCCTCATCGTGATGGCCACAGCGGTGCTGGTGCTGGCCCTATCACCTCCGTATTCGGTGCTGATCGTCGCCCGACTGCTGATGGGCGCCGGAATGGGCCTATGGGCGCTGTCGCGCATGCAGTACATGCGGCGCGTAACCCCTCGGCACCAGAGAGGACGAATCATGTCGCTCTTTGGCGGCACGAACCGGATCGGCATGTTCGTCGGTCCGGGCGTCGGCGGATTCGTGGCAGGCACGCTGGGCTACGAGGCCATGTTTCTCATTGCCGGCGCGTGCATGGCCGTGGGACTGATTCCCGGGCTCGCCTATCGGGACGCTCCTGACAACGAAAAGGCGAGTACGCAGTCGGCGATCAGCCTGCTGCGGGGGCTGGGCGAGACGCTGATGTCACGTCGCCGCGTCCTGTTCACGGCCGGAATCGGTCACATCTTCGCCCAGGCCATCCGCTCCGGCCGGCCGGTGGTGCTGCCGCTCTACGGCGCCTTTGCGCTGGGCCTGAATGAGCAAGAGATCGGGCTGGCCGTCAGCGCCTCGGCCGCCGTTGACATGACACTGTTTCCGCTGGCCGGCTACCTGATGGACCACTTTGGGCGGAAGTTCGCCATCGTGCCGTCGTTCGCGCTGTTCAGCGCCTCAATGGCGTTGCTGAGCCAGGCCAGGGACTTCACGGGGCTGATCCTGATCGGGCTGCTGATCGGTTTCTCGAATGGGATCGGGTCCGGCTCGATGCTGACGCTGGGGACCGACCTGACGCCGTCGGAACGGCCCGGTGAGTTTCTGGCCGTGTGGCGCCTGGTGGGTGGGATCGGCGACATGGGCGGGCCGGTGGTGGTGGGCGGTGTGGCCGACGTATTCGGCCTGATGCTGGCACCGTTTTTCGTAGCTGCCCTGGGGTTGTGCGGTGCGCTGACGTTCGGTTTGTTTGTCCCTGAAACGCTGGAGAAACGATCGACGGTGCCAGGGGCTGAACCATAAGCGAGGCTGGTACCGTGACCGGCGAGAGATGCTCGGAGTTTCTGGATGTCCGATGCGTTTGCGGGGTTCCCGCGCGAAGGCTTCCAGTTCCTATGCGACTTGACCGCGAACAACAACAAGCCGTGGTTCGAGGCCAACCGTCGCGGATACGACGCGGGGCTGTTGGGTCCCGGGCGGCTGTTTGTCGTGGCGATGGGTATGGCGCTAACGGAATTCGCTCCAGGAATTCACGCGGAGCCGCGGGTAAGCGGTTCGATCTTTCGCATCCATCGCGACATTCGATTCAGCCGGGACAAGCGGCCATACAAGAACCACTTCGATATGTGGTTTTGGCAGGGGGATCGGCGAAGCCGGGATTGCCCCGGCTACTTTCTGCGGCTCACACCCGATGCGGTGGTGGTGGGCGCGGGGCGGCATGCATTCGACAAGGAGGTCCTCGCAGCCTTTCGCGAGGCGGTGGACGACGAGCGCAAAGGCACGGCGCTGGAGCACGCACTGGCGGCGGTTCGCGGTGCGGGCGCCGAAGTAGGCGGGGCGCACTACAAGCGAGTCCCACGAGATTTCGCGGCTGATCACCCGCGGGCCGATTTGCTTCGGTTCAACGCACTGCATGCCTGGATCGAGGAGCCGTTGCCGCCCGAGGTGCATGAGGCCGACTTCGTGGACTTCTGTTACGAGCGGTTCAAGACAGTCTCACCGGTGCAGCGTTGGATACTTGACCTGTATGACTGGTAGCGGGCCGGCGGCGGCGAGAGGGAGCGTGACCCGATGACGACGACGGACATCACCACGGCCTCGCGCGCCGTAGCTGTTGCGGCCGAGATGGCCGAGGCGGCTCAGGCGTTTGTGGATTCGCTGGACGGCGCTCAACGGGACGTTGCGACGTTTCCATTCGAGGGCGGCGAGCGGTACCTGTGGCACTACACACCGGTGGAACGCAACGGCCTGCGGCTCAAGGAGATGACGGCAACGCAACGCGCGGCGGCATTTCGAATGATGAACACGGCGCTGAGTTCGCACGGAGCGGAGAAGGCCAGGGAGATCATTGAGTTGGAGGCCATCCTGGACGAGTGGGAGGGCATCCAGAACTCGCGGATGCACTGGCTGCGCGACCCGGAGATCTACTACTTCAGTGTCTTCGGAAATCCCGGCGGCGAGGAGCCCTGGGGATGGCGGGCCGGCGGGCACCACATTGGGATCCATGCCACCGTGATAGCCAATGCCTACGTGTCGGTGCTCCCGCTGTTCCTGGGCGCGAATCCGGCGGAGATTCGGCACGGCGAGCACAAGGGCGTGCGGACGCTGCCCGAGGAAGAAGATCTGGCGCGCGATTTGGTGGGTCGGCTAGACGCGGAGCAGAAGGCGCTGGCGCTTGTGGATCCGATTGCGCCGGACGACATCCTGACGAAGAACTACCGGGTGGCCGACCCTGACGAGATTCCCGTTGGCGGAATCACGCTGGCGGAGTTGCGGGACGGGCAGCGGGATGGGCTGATTGCGCTGGTTCGACACTATGTCGAGCGAAAGGCTGCGGACCTTGCGGCCAACGAGTGGCGCAAGATCGAGCGGGACGGGCTGGACGGCGTGCGGTTCCTGTGGGCCGGTCCGGAAGCCCGTGGCGCGGGGCACTACTACGCGTTAGCCGGGCCCTCTTTCGTTATCGAGTACGACAACACGCAGAACGAGGCGAATCACATTCACTCGGTGATGCGGAGCTACGCAGGCGATTGGGGCGAGGACCTGCTGGCGGCGCACTACTCGAACGGGCATCACCACTAAGACCTAGCTGGCGGCGGCTTCGGCGGCGCCGGGGTCGGGGGGTGCGGGCCAGCCATTGATGAGGGTGAGTTGTCGACCGGGTTGGGCCGGGACGCGGGCGTCGGGGGTGATGACGCCGGTGAGGTTGAGGGGATCGACGGCGGCCAGGCGGACCGTGTCGCCGGAGTCCGGATCGCGGCGTGCACGGCGGAGGGCGTTGACGGCGTCGGGGAGAGCGAACTGTTCGCCGGCGAAGCCAGCGACGAAGCGGCCGCCGCGGACATCGCCGCGAGCTTCAAGGCGTCGCAGCGCTCGGAGGACATCGCGCCAGGGGAGACGGAAGCTCTCGCGGCGGACGACGTCGCGGAAGACGACGCCGTAGCGGTCGAGGAGAGTGGCGGCGACGGCTTCGGCTACTTCGTCTGCATCGATGCCGACAGCAGGTGGTTGGAGGATCGACCAGCGGCCCGGTGGTCCGCCCACGGCGAAGCGGCCGGCGCGGCGGGTGTGGCGCCAGCGGCGGCGGCCGGTGCTGGACCAGCCGGAGGCGATGGCGCGAAGGCCTTCGTAGCCGTCGGAGGTGACGCGGCCGGCGGCGATCAGATCGCGCAGGCCGTCCTCGACGTCGGCGGCCAGGCGCCGGGTGCGCATGACGATCTGCTCGAAGAAGAGGGCGCCGCTTTCCTGCAAGATGGCGTCGATGGAACGGGCAGCGCCAGCGAGTTCAGGTGGCTCGGCTTCCGTGTCCACGCCGCCGTTGCGCCAGCGCGCGGCCTGGAGGAGCAGGTCAAAGTCGCCGCGGAGGCCGAGGGTGACGGGGGTGGCGCGGGTCGCCGGGGCGCCGCGACGGTCGGGGTCGGAGTTACGTTCGCTGAGGCGGCCCCAGACGACGTCGCCCGCGAGGCAGAGTTCGTCCAGCCACTGGGTTCGGAAGCCGCGGACGCGCGCGGGGAGGACCGCGCCCTCCCAGGCGGCGGCCGGGAGTTCGAAGCCCTGCAGGCGCTGGATGGCGCGCCGCAGGCCGGTCTTGCCGTAGAGGGTGTGGCCGGGGGCAGCGTGCTGCCAGCGAATGAGGAAGCGCATGAAGTCGCGGACGGCGACGGGCTCGATTTCGCGGCGCAGGCGGTCGAGGGTGAGGCGGTGGATGCGGGCGAGGAGGCGGCGGTCGCAGACGTCCTCGATGGTGGGATCGCGGAAGTGGCCCGGGAGGATGAAGCCGCTGACTTGAAGCTGCATGAGGCCGCGGGCGACATCTTTGGGAGTGAGGCCGCAGCGAGCGGCAAGTTCGGCGGGGGTGGTCGGACCGCAGACCTCGGTGTGGCCGCGCAGCAGCAGGCGACGGGCTTCTTCGCGATCGGCCACCTGCATGGCCACGCCGGAGGGGAGCGCCAGGTTGGGCACGGCGTCAGTACCGAAGAGAGCACGCATCACGTCCACGTTTTCGGCGGCGAACCAGAGGGTTCGTCCGTCGACCTCGCACGTGGTGGAACGGCCGTGGTCCTTCAGTTCGTCAAGCCATCGCTTCCAGTTGGCCACGACGGTGGCGTCGATGGCGACGAGGCCGAGGAGGGCGTCGTGGACTTCCTCGGCGTCGCGGGGTTGAGGCCAGGCTTCTTCGACCA
>JAPOXI010000005.1 GCA_026707185.1 Chloroflexota bacterium | reverse complement strand
CGGCCAACTGCTTGGCCTGAACGGCCACCGTGCCGTAGGTCTCGCCAGCCCCGGTGACCGATTCCATCACGCCGATCCGAAACGGCCCCTTTTCTTCTTCACCGCACCCTATGGCCGCCATCGCAAGGACAGCCACGAGGGCAATTGATACAAGTCGTTTGATGGATAAAACTCCCATGACAACCCTAATCCTCCACCCGATTCTCTTCGGGTACGTTATACAGCTTCGGCCATTTATTCCGCAAGATTCGGCGAAAGCTCGTTGGTCGCTTCAGCCCCGAAGCACCCCCCGGGCACGCTGGATTCCATCGCCGACCTGTTGGCACAAGTGGACGCTTTGGTTGTGCGCGTCTAGTGTACAATAGGCTTGGCGATCCCGCAACCTGGGTGGTGAGAGTCCCGGCTCACCCGCGGATCCGTATCGCCAGCCTGTAATCCGCCGTCCGGCCCAGGATGAATTTCACCTGAAGTTGACTTGGGAAAGCCGCCACATCTCGCGCCCGCCACCATCCACCCCGCCGACCCGCTCCGACCGAAGCAACCGCCTCCCGGAATCCTCGTTCCCCCGGCCCGAACCGTGTAGCATCGTCACACTGGGTTTCGGCAATCGCCCGTCGGCACTCTGGATGACGGTGGTAGGAGAACTCGAATGGCAGTGGCGGAACCACAACTACGGACGCTCACACCCGAGCAGGTCGACCAGTTCCACATCGACGGCTATCTCGCGGTCCACGATCTGCTGACCCCCGCTGAAGTCGCCGATCTGGCCGAACGCGCGGACCTCATTGCCGCCGGCAAGGCCGATCACATCCCCGAAACCAGCATCCAGCTCGAACGAATCTTTCGTGAAGGCGAACGCGAGGTCGAAAACCAGGTCCTCTCCGTTCGCAAGCTCTTCAACCTGGCCGTCTACGACGATCTCCTCTGGGGCCACGTCACCAACCCCAAAATCGTCGATGTGATCGCCGATCTCATGGGTACCGACGACATCAAGCTCTACGGTGACCAACTCTTCATGAAGCCCCCCGAAATCGGCGCCGCCCAGGACTGGCACCAGGACTCCGCCTCCTGGCGCGACATCTTGCCTATGGACCTCGTCACCGCCTGGACCTCCATCGACCACGCCACCACCGACAACGGCTGCCTCAACTTCGCCCCCGGCACTCACCGCTGGGGCATGCTCACCCGGCCCCGCCTCGAACCGCTGCTGCCCGATCTGGGCACCGACGAATGGCCGGTTCGGGCAGCACCGCTTGGGCCGGGAAGCGTCAGCTTTCACCACAGCCTGGTGCTGCATCAAAGCAACGCCAATACCTCCGGCATGCGCCGCCGCGGCTACGCCACCCACTTCATGCGCGCCAGCTCCTACAAGGACGAGGAAATCACCGACGCCCCCAAGATGCCCCCGTTCAAGCAAGTCCGCGGCCGCTCATTCCCCGGCCGTGTCTAACCGCGCGCTGCGCTAGAGGAGGTCGGCGATGAGTTCACAACATCGCACGCTCACCCAGGACCAGGTTGACTCGTTCTGGCGCAACGGCTGGCTCGTCGTCGAAGACCTGCTGCCGCCGGAACACGTCGCAGGTCTTGGCCAACGCGCCGACCAGATCGCCCGCGGCGAAACCGATGCAAACCCAGAGCGAGTTCAGGCCGAAAAGGTCATTCGCGAAGGCGAAGCCGAAGCCGCTGCCCGCGAGCTCGAGATCCGCAAGCTCTACTGGCTGGCGGGCGACGACCACGTCCTTCAAGCCCATGCCCGCCATCCCGCCATCGTCGACGTCATCTCAGATCTGCTCGACACCGACGACATCAAGCTCTATGCCGACCAGCTATTCATGAAGCCTCCGGCTATCGGTGCCGCCCAACCCTGGCACCAGGACTCCAAGTCCTTTATCGACATCTACCCGATGGACCTCGTCACAGCCTGGGCCGCCATTGACGACTCCACCCTTGAGAACGGCTGCCTCGAGTTCGTCTCGGGCAGCCACCTCTGGGGTCTCCTGAGCAACGACCAGATGGACGAGCACCGCTCGCTGATCCGGAGCGAGCCCGCCTACTTGCCGGATCCGGCGCCGCTACGCTCCGGTAGCGTCAGCTTTCACCACAGCCTCACCTGGCACGCCAGTCGCGCCAACACCAGCACGGCCCGCCGGCGTGGCTACGCGGTCCACTACATGCGCGCCGAATCCCGCCGCGCGCAGGTCCTCGACGCGCCGAGAGTCCCCCCGCCGCTCCAGATCCGCGGTCGGTCCTTCGAAGGCTGCGTTTAGCCGGCCTACGACGTCTCCGGAATGGAAACCGACTGGCGCATTCCCGTCTCCGACGATTGGTAGGCGGCTTGCACCGCCTCGTTGACCCACATCCCGGCTTCGTTCTCTAGTGGCGGCGGGCCGCCGGTCAGGCACGACTGGAAGAACGCGCTGGTCATCAGGCTGTACTCGTCGTTCCGCGCGTCCTCGTTGCTAAACGTCCAGGACTTGTGCGGCGAGCCTGCGTGATCGCCCTGATGTGACATCCACTCCAGCGGTTCGCCTCGGCCGGTTCCGCCCGGGTTGAACCGAAGCCAGCCATCCCGGCCCCAGAGGATGAACCCGGAGTGCCGTCCCGAGCCGTACTCGTGCCGAGTCACGTAGTAGCCGGCGCTCAGATTCCCCACCATCCCGCTCTTGAACTGGACGGTGACAGAAGCCGCGTCTTCAACCGGCAGCGGCTCGCCGCCAACGACGCCCGTGACTGCGCTGACCGACGCAAAGTCATCCCCAGTGAGGTACCGCATCAGGTCGAGATAGTGGCACCCCAGGAACGTCAGGTACCCGCCGCCGGAGCGCGCCTTGTCAAAGATCCAGCCGCCCTGCAGCGTTTCCCACTGATGCGTCCGATCGTGATCGGCGATGAACCATGCCTGGCACGCAAACAGGTCGCCAAGCAGCCCCTCGGCCACGATGCGCCGAGCCTCCTGCACGATGGCCCGCTGGCGGCTCACGTACGCGATTGAGAAGTTCAGGTTTCGCGACTGGGCCTTGCCGTAAATCCGTCGGTAGTCGTCCAGGTCTGCAAACCCCGGCTTCTCGTGCCACACGTGGCAACCGGCATCCAGCGACGCCTCGATCATCGCGGGCATCCGCCAGGCCTCCATCGTCACAAGCGTGGCGGCTGGCTTGAAGTCGCTGAACAACGCGTCCGGGTCGGTATAGGTGGCTGTGACCCGGTCGCCCACGGCCTCCTTGGCGGCATCGAACATTTCACCAGTGGCGTCGAGCACCGCGACTTCGCCAACTTCGGGATTTCTGGCCGCGGCGTACAGGGACCCGAGATGATTGCCGGTGGGTTCAATGATTAGCGCGACGCGCAGCGAATCGCTCACAGGACGGCTCCCGACAGGCGCGCCGCGAACCGCGACGCCGTGATTGGAGAGTGTGCCCCGCCTGGCTATCTCTCGCCAGAGACGCGCGCGATCGTGATCTCGGCGTCGCGTGTCCAGACCTCGCTGAAGACCAGCGGCTTCGGTCGGCCGCGCACGACGCCCGGCGGCTCGACCGCCCCCTCGCGAACCTCGTTCCGATCGCGTCCGCGGACCTCGTGGTACCAGGACAGCTCGCTGGTCGCTGGCTCGATTGCGCGCTGCAGAATGAACTCCACGCGATCGAAGCTGCTGAACGCCACACCGGCCAGGAACACTCGATCGAGCCCCTGCCCGTCCCACGTGGCCAGGTCGGGGAGGATGACCGGCTCGGTGCAAACCTGGAACTTCTCGTTCCGCTCGTCGAAGTTGATGAGTTCGACCGGAAACTCGATGGTCACCGTCAGTTGACGAGCTTCGTCGCGATACGAGCACGTCGCATTCAATAGCGCACTGTCTTGCGTGGCCTGGATGACCGCAGGCACTGAAGTCAGCGCTTCGGCCTCCGCAAAGTGGCGAATGTCGACCTCAAAGTTCGCGTAGTGCCCGGCCAGCGAGTGCCGTCCGACAGACTCGGTGTCAGTCGACGGCCGCCTGGCAATCGGGACTCCGAGCGTCTCGGAAAAGACCGCCCGGTATTCGCCGCTCGGAATCTGGAACAGATTCTCGCTGACGATGGTGTACTCGGCCCGGCAGGGAGCGATGACGTAGCACGTGAATGGCTCGCCCGCGTCAGGGCTGATCGTCAGTCGCGCGTCCGCCTTCAGGCGGACGCAGATTACGTCGCCCCGATCGGCCAGCAGCCCGCCCGTGTACTTGTAAATCGGGTCGGGTTCGTGCGGGTGGTGCGTCCAGGTCAGGAACGACCGCGAGAAGTCAATCATGTTGGTCTCCGGCGTTGGCATCGACGGCGAGCATAACCGCGTGTGCGGCACGCAATCGACGAGCATGGCTGCTCGATGTGCGTCGCTCCTACGGGTGGGAATCTCCCGTGCGCGTTAGAGTTTGGATCAGTCTGGATGGGAGATTGGGACGATGAGGATTACAGGTCTGGCCTGCGACTTCATCAATGACGGCTCGCGGAACTGGCCGATCGTGCGGGTCATGACCGATGCCGGCATCACGGGTATCGGCGAAGCCTACCCGGTCGGTCCTGACAAGGCGGTCGCCGAGACGGTTCGCTATTTCGAGGACTGGGTGCTTGGCTTCGACCCACTCGACGGCGAGCGAATCTGGCACGAGCTGTATGCGGGCAGCCGCTTTCCCACCGGCTCGGTGATCACGGCCGCGATCAGCGGCATCGACCAGGCGCTGTGGGACATCAAGGGCAAGGCTCTGGATACGCCCGTCTATCAGCTGCTTGGTGGCAAGGTGCGAGACCGGGTGCGGGTGTATCAGTCGGCTGGGGGCGATACGCCTGAGGCGATGGCCGAGCGGGCAACGTGGCTCGTCGAAACGTATGGCTACACGGCGCTCAAGATCGGCCCGTCTGCGCCAAACGGCGACGCGGAACCCTGGGGCGTTCAGCTCGATACGGCCGAGCGGCGCATGGCGGCGGTGCGCGAAGCCGTGGGCGACGCCATTGACATCGGCGTCGACCCCCACGCCAAGATCCTCGAACCCGCGCGTGCCCTGGAAATGGCCGAGCGCATTCGCCCGTACCGTCCCTTCTTCTTTGAGGAGCCGGTCCGGCCGGAGCAGTTCGAACCCCTGGCCAAGCTGGCCGGCAAGTGCCCAATCCCGATCGCCACCGGCGAATGTCTCTACACGAAGTTTGAGTTTCAGCAGCTACTGGCTACCGGTGCCGCGGACATTATTCAACCTGACGTCTGCGTGACGGGCGGCCTGACCGAGATGAAGAAGATCGCGGCCATGGCCGAAGCCCACTACGTGGGCGTTGCACCGCACAACCCACTGGGGCCGCTGGCCACGGCCGTAAACGTTCACTTTGCGGCAACGGCGCCCAACTTCCTGATCCTCGAATATCACGCCGACGACGCGGGAGTTCGGGCCGAGGTGCTGGTAGAGCCGATCCAGCTGGACGATGGCTACGTGTCCATCCCCGAGCGGCCGGGGCTGGGCGTGGAACTGAGCGATGGGATCCTGGAGAAATACCCCTACCGGCCGTGGCGCCGAGGCCGTCCCACGAAAGCGGACGGCATGCTCGCGTTCATCTAGCGGTGGCACCGGATTCCCGGCGACTGTGGTGTCTCGGACCGCGTCTGCTGATTGTTGCGGTGACGGTCGCCGCTGGGCTGCTGGCCGGATGCGGTGAGAACGCGGCGACATCTGAAGACTCGGCTGGGCTCGCTGCCGCCGTGTTCGACCGTTCGGCGTACGCCGACGCGATCGCCGGCGATGATCTCTCCGTTTCGGCTCGCCTTGCGTCGCCGACGAATGACGGTGACGGCGACGTACAGGTCGAAATTGATCGGCGTCCGTCCGACGTGACGATTCGCTTGGCCGTGTCAGTTGCTCGCGAATCAGGGCAGGTCGCTTTCGAAGTTATGGAAGTCGGCGACAAGACCTACTTCCGACAGGGACCAGCCGACGCCGATGGCGTGTGGATTTCTACTGATCGCAACGTTCCTGGCGCCGATACTCCGCGTGTCGAGGCACTGGCGGGAGCCTTTCCAGTTGTCGGAGACATTGCCGGCTCAGTTCGTACCGACGGGTGGACCGAGCGCGGGGCCGAGCCGTGTCCTTCAGCCGGAACTTGCTTTGTGCTCACCAACTCGGCGTTTGAATTCGCCAGCCTGTACGTCGCCGCCGACACTTACCGCCCGGTGCACATTCGGCTGGCGCGGCCCGGCATGCGGGCGCCAGGCGAGATCGAAATTGACTGGATGGCGGCCGATTCCGTTGAGCCGCCGGCGAATGCTCGGCCTGTCGACGGAGGGGAGTTTTCGGCGGCTCTTGGGCCGGTCCTGGGGGCGATTGGCCTTTAGCAGCAGTCGGACCCCCCGCGATCTCGATTCTTAAGGGGTTTCGGACACAAGCGTGAAGCCGTTGACCACGCCGTGGTCGATTGGTCCGGCATGCGCGGTTCGCCAGAACTTCACGAACGGTTGAAGGGCGTCAGGAATCTCGTCCTGTTCCGAGAGGTCACCAGCCATTTCCACCGTCTTGACCGCGTCGTCCAGATCCGAATAGACGTGCACGCTCCCGTAGTCGTACTCGCTTGGCGCCAGGGGATGCGTCTCGGCTTTGAATCCGCGCAGCAGCATGATTCGTTCAATCCCCCACGTTGGGCGCACCTCTCGGAACGCCTGCTCGAACGCCGCTGGATCGGCGTCGTCGCGCAGCTTGTAGAAGCGGATCGACACGTATTGCGGCATTGCAGTGACCTTCCCTTAAGTCTGGGAGTAGCTGGCTATCCCAAGTGCTCGCGAAGAACGGCGCCGGCGTGGGCGAGCGTTGCCGGGGCCAACAGGCCGAAGTTGTACACCATCACGCGGTCGGGCTCGATCTCGCGCAGCCGACGAGCGCGCGCAACCAGGCCGGGGCCATGCGGATCGACATCGTGGTGCGCGGTCTGATTGACAGTGATTTCAATGTCGGTGCCGGAGTCACGCACCGTGCGGACCTGTGCGTCGGCGACTTCAGCGTTATTGGTGGGATCCGAAATCATGAGCGCGCCAATCGTGTCCAGCAAGTCGGCAAGTCGCAGCCCATGGTTGGCCCAGCCCAGCGAGGCTTCGCTGATACCCACCCTGACCCGGCTACGTCGCAACGCGTGGCGGATGGCCTTCACCAGTCCAACCGCCGACTGCTCACGCGCTTCCAGGAAGCCGCGAAACTCTTCGTCGGCCTCACAGCGTTCCGCCACTAACGCAAGAAGGTCTTCCTGGGACCCGGTCGGAGCCGGCACAGTTTCAAGGCGCTCGCGAAGTTCCCCGGCTATCGACGAGCGCACCTCGTCGGGATCGACCCCATGGGCCCGCGCTGCCGACATCGAATGTTCGTTGAAGCAGAGGCCCGCCAGAAACTGCGTCCATGCGTCCATGTGCACGAGGATGCGCGGGCGTACCCAGCCATAGGTAAAGTCCGGATAGCCGACGTTCTCAAGCGTCAGGCCGCTTATCGAGTATTGGTCGCAGAGGTCGGCCAACATTTCGGGCAGGTAGGTCTGGATGTCTTGATGGGCCGGGCACGTCGCGGCAAAGCTGCGATGGCCGAACGCGTTCTCGATCGCCGTGTCCGGATAGGCCCGCGCGAGCCACGGCTGAAACATCCCAATGACCCAGGCGTTGAGTTGCATTCCTCGGGCCTCGGCGCCACGGGAGGTCTGTTCGTAGACCGCCAACACCTCGGATTCGGAGAAGAGTTTCGGATTGATTCGGCTATATCGCTCGGCTCGGGCGGGAAAGTACACGGCGCCCTGCTCGGAATAAAACTGCGAGCGGCGGCGATTGCGCGGCGAGAACGTCGATATGGCGTGGTAGTTGGGGCAGAGTTCGATCGCGTCGAAGCCGTGGGCCGCCAGCCAGTCCAGCGCCGAATCCACGCCTTCGTCGGCGAGGTCCCAGGGGTAGGCCCAAACGGAGAGTCGAGGGGGCACGGTACGCTAACGCTGCTGCGAACGGCTCATCCTAGGCTACGGGTTGAGTTGCCGTCGCTCCGAAGGAAGACGCCGTAGTGAATGTATTGATGGTGGGGTCCGGCAGCATCGCGGGATTCCACTCACGCGCCATTCGCGAGTTAGGCCACAACCTGTATCACGTGGTTGGGCGCCGCGAATTGCAGGTCTCGGAGTTTGCCGCCGAGACTGGCTTTGAGCGGCATGGCATTGACCTGGAACGCGGGTTGAACGATCCGGCGGTGGACGCCGTCGTCATCACGTCGCCCAGCGACTTTCACCGCGCACACGCCGAAGCGGCGCTGGAACGCAAGTTGCCGACGCTGCTGGAGATTCCCGTGGCCACGTCGCTGGCCGACGCCATTGCCGTGCAAGAAGCCGCCCACGCAGCGGACACGCCGGTCATGGCCGCCCATACGCGCCGATTTCAGCCGGCAGTGCTGCGCATGCGCGCCATGATCGCGGACGGAAAACTCACCGTTCACCATGCATTGCAGCGTTACGGATTCATCCGACGCCTCAACGTCAACTGGGTGGGCTACCAGCGAAGCTGGACCGACAACCTGATCTGGCATCACGGCGGGCATGCCATGGATGCCTGGATGTGGGTCTTGGGCGTCACCGACGCCGAAATCTCCGCGAAGCTTGGCCCGCCGCATCATCACCTTGAGATTCCGATGGACATCTCAATCGCGCTCAAGACGGCCGGTGGTCTGGTCGGCAGCATTTCGCTGTCGTACAACACCCACCAGGCGCTCGACGACGCCTTCTTCATCGGCGAGGAAGACACAATCGCGGCCAACTATGCGACGGGAACGCTCGTCGGCAAAGACGGGGTGATCTTCGACGCCGGCATGACCGAGGTTGTGCCGCACGACGTCATCACCGCCCAGGACCGCGAGTTTTTTGCCGCACTGGACGAGCAGCGCGATCCAGACCCCTCAATTGCCGACGTGTTGCCAAGCCTGCGCGCCTTGCAAGTCGTTCAGGACATCTACACCGCGGAGTACGGCGCATGAATAAAGACGCTGGATCAGGACGTGTCGTGTATCTCAATGGCGATTGGGTTCCCGAGCGCGACGCCGCAATCTCCATCTTTGATTCGTCACTCGTCTGGGGCGACGCGGTGTTCGAAACCACGCGCACGTTTCTGCACGAACCTTTTCGGCTGGGCGCGCATCTGGAGCGGCTGGACGCGTCACTGGGCGCCTCCGGTGTGCCCTGCGATGTGTCCATGGTCGAGCTCTCCGATCTGACCGGCCAGCTAATTGAGCGAAACCGAGAGGCCTACGACCCCGAAATCGACTTTTCGATCGTGCACCAGGTTTCTCCCGGGGTCCTGGGGCGCTACCGAAGTTCGGTTGCCCACACCGGTCCCTCGGTGTTGATCTACACCTATCCCCTCGACGGCATGTTGGGCGAGGTGGCTCACCTCTACGACCAGGGTCTGAACGCCGCCGTGCCGCGGCAACGCGCGATTCCCTCACGGCTGTTGGACCCCAAGATCAAGAGCCGCTCGCGCCTTCACTACCAGGTGGCCAACCATGAAATCGCCGCCCAGGCAGCCGATACCTTTGTGGTGCTGCAAGGCGAGGACGGCTTCATCACCGAAGGCACCGGCTCGAACTTCTTCATCGTTCGAGGCGGCGAACTACTAACCTCTCGCGGGCACAGCGTGCTGCGCGGCGTCACCCGCGACACCACTCTGGCCCTCGCCGGTGAGCTTGGCATTCCGGCGCGCGAGGCCGACTTCGAGCCCTACGACGTGGCCACCGCCGACGAGGCGTTCTTCACGACCACGCCGTACTGCTTGATTCCGGCCACGCGCTTCAACGGGGAACCAATCGGCGACGGAACGGTCGGTCCGATCTATCGACGCCTGGCCGACGCCTTCATCGAGGACGTGGGCGTCGACTTCATTGCCCAGGCGAAGCGCTACGCCGAGTTGATTGCCTAGAGGCACCGTACCGGACTAGTCGAGCGCCGCGCCTTCAGACACGAAGGCGCGGCGCTCGATTGCCTTTAGCCCGCTTCGCTCTCCTGGCCGAGGTTGTGCAGGTAGAAACCAACGCCGGCAGCGATCAGCCCGCCCACGATTGGCCCAACCCAGTAGATCCAGATCGAGTCAAAGTTAAGGGCCACAATCGCGGGGCCGAAGGACCGCGCGGGATTCAGCGCGGCCCCTGTCAGGGCTCCACCCACGAGCCAGCTGGCGGCCAGGGTGAGTCCGATGGCAAGCCCGTGAAAGCCCTTCGTGGCCTTTCCACTCACCGCAGCGCCAATGATGACCGACACGAGGAAGAACGTGAGCACGGCTTCGAGCACAAGCGCCTGCCCCGCGCCGACGTCGGCTCCCGGCAGGGGCAGCCCATAGTGCGTTGCGCCCTTGGCGCGAACCGCGGCATGCAGCAAAGCGCCGACGACCGCGCCGGCAAGTTGCGCCACGATGTACCCGGGAACCGAGCGCCAGTCAAACTTGCCAATGGCAGCCAACGCCATGCTGACGGCCGGATTGATGTGGCAGCCGGAGACGGCGCCGATTCCATAGATCAAGGCGACCAGGACAAGACCGTGAGCCAGACCCGCCAACACGACGCCACCGGTACCGCCGTCAAGCGCTTCAAACGCGACCGCCGCGCTCAGTGAGCCGATAAAGATAAGCGTCAGCGTGCCGACAAACTCGGCCAGCAAGGCGCGTGGTTCGACTTTCATGTAATCCCTCCTAGTGGCTCTTGCCGCTCACAGATTCTGCAGATCTGAAACCAAGACTCCCTGTTGTATCAGATTTGCTTCGACCCCGTGATAAATATGCTGGCTACAACTCAAGGCTTCGGAGGTCCCTAAGTGTCTAAAGGTACACGTCAGTCGGGGAGCAGTCCCAGGCGCCCAAGACTCGCCTTCCCTGCAAAGCCTCCCTAGATCAACCCTCGCGCTTTCGCCGCCGCCGTGTGATCCCATGGCGTGATCCACTTCTCGTCGATCTCCATGCCCCAGCCCGGTGCGTCGTTCGGCCGTATATAGCCGTCCTTGGGAACAGCCAGGCCGGGAATCGGCCACACCTCGTCCAGCGGAATGCCGGGATCGCTGCCCATCCAGAACTCCGCCATCGGCGACTCCGGCATTGAAATCGCAAAGTGCTGTCCCCAGGGTGTGGCGACGGCTGCGTGCGGAATCGTGATTATCCCGGCGGCCTCGCCGATGGTATAGATCTTCAACGCTTCCGACAGGCCACCGCACCACATCAGATCGGGCTGCAGCACATCCACGGCCCGGTGCTCCACGAGTTGCCGGAACGTCCAGCGACCATGGTGATCTTCGCCCGTCGCCAGCGGTACCCAGTTGATCGCCTTGCGCAGCTCGATGTGTCCCTCGAGATCCGTCGGTATGAGCGGCTCCTCCAGCCAGCGCAGGTTGTACGGCCGTAGACGTTCGGCCAGCCTGACCGTGAACTCCACGTTGAAGCTCATGACCGGGTTGTACATCAGCTCGGCGTTTGGGCCGACCGCGTCGCGCGCCCTGGCTAGGTGATCCTCGACCAGGTTGATTCCGTCGATGCCTTCGTCGTAGTGCGCGGGATTCGAAACCTTGAAGCACTTGAAGCCGAGCTCCTGCGACCAGTCCAGGTCGTCGGAGGTGCAATACACCTGCGCCCTCTCGCGGCAAGGTCCGCCAATGAGCGAATACACGGGTTGACCGAGCAGCTTTCCCTTGAGATCCCACAACGCGAGGTCGATACCTGACTGCGCGACCGTCGCGATGCCGCCCGCGCCAAACCGCTGAGTTGATCGCCACATCAGATCGTTCAGGAATTCCAGCGCCAGGCAGTCCCGCCCCTCCAGCAGCGGCCCAAAGTGATAGTCGACCAGGGCGGCCACCGGCTCGCCAAAGCTGCACTCGCCCAGACCCCACGTCCCATCCTCGGCCGTCACCTGCACCCATACCCGTTCCCAGGTATTGGCGCCGGGCATGCGGCCGTGCATCCGCGAGAATTCCGGGTACTTGTTGATTGGCAGCGCGCGCCGCGCATGCGAGTTCCAACCCGGCCTTCGAGCCTTCGAGGTCGGGGACTTTCGCGGAATGTCCAGGTTGACGGCTCGAACCTGAATGATTCGCACGGCCTTGCTCCCTTCCAGGCCGCGGGTCAGGCGGCGGCTTTTGACGCGCGTGGTGGTCCTTCCGCCTTGATCGCCTCGAGAAGCCCCATCATCTGGCCGGTTGCCAGGGCTCGACCGCGGTGCCCCCAGGGTGTGTCGTCCACCATCTTCGGCACGTGGTCGTCGATCAGGAATCCCGTGAAGCCTGCGTGGTACAGGGTGCGCATGGCGGCGGCGATGTCCACGTTGCCCTCGCCAAGGAAGCACTCATTGAAGACCGGAACCGTGCCCTGCACGTCTCGGAAGTGCACGTAGAAAAGGCGCTTCTCGGCCACGAAATGTCGCATAGCCGCCAGCACGTCCTCGCCCATCTCCGACCAGCAACCCATGCAGAAATCCAATCCGTTGTTCGGGCTGTCGCCGATCTCCATGGCGCGCTTGAAGCCCTCGAACGATCGCATCAGGCGAGCCACACCACCGAGTGACGGAACAGGCGGGTCATCGGGGTGCA
>JAPOXI010000076.1 GCA_026707185.1 Chloroflexota bacterium | reverse complement strand
AACTTTGCGAGCGTGAAGCCGGACTTCAGCCAGTACTCGGTGTTCGTGAACCTGCATGGGCAACGCTTCGACGACGAGTTCCTGGGCGACGAGGTGACGGTGCACGCGGTGGTACACCAACCCGAAGCGTTGTGCTTCATCATCTTCGACGAACGCGTTCGGAAGCTTCGGGCCACAGGTATGGGCGAGCGTCCGGGCGCGGTGGACCGGCGGATGGAGAACATTCGGAACGCAGGCGGTGAGATCCTGGAGGCGCCGGACCTGGAGACGCTGGCAGCCGAGATGGCGCGTTGCTGGGGCGTGACGCCGGGGCCCCTGATGGCGACGCTCGACGAGCACAATGCGGCGGCCGCCGCGGATGACCTGACGATGTTGAGCGTGCCGAGGAGCGGCGGGCTCCAGCCACTGGATTCGCCGCCGTTCCGGGCCATTCGGTGCTTGCCGGGTGCGACGTTTACCTATGGCGGCGCACGCTCGAACGAGCGGGCGCAGATTCTGGACCTGGCTGGTGAGCCGATCCCCGGGCTGTTCGCTGCGGGAGCGGATGTGGGCGGTCTGTACACGCGTGGTTACACGGGTGGACTGTCGGTTGGCGTGGCGTATGGGCGGATTGCCGGGCGTGAGGCGGCGGCGCTGGTTCAGCGGGAATAGACTCGTCCGGATTGTTGTTGGCAGTCGCCGAATCGTTGTCCTTCGCCTAGCCCACGATCCCTGTTCCGGCTATCGAGAGGACCCCTGGCATTACCCAAGCGGTACAGGGCAGGCGGCCGACGGCCTCGCCGTCGACTTCGACCGCGACGAGATCCCTGGACGTGGCCGTGACGCTCGTGACGCGGTAGTGGCTGCAGTTGGCATGCGACAGGATATTGCCGGAGTAGAGCAGCCGGATGGATCGCAGAAAGTCCAGGAATCCCGTCTCGCTAATCACGGTAACGTCCATGGAGCCGGATTCGAGTGAAGCCAGCGGACAGACATTCATACCGCCGCCGTGGTAGGCGCCGTTGCCGAGCGCGACCTGCATGACTCGCAGTGAATGGCCGGGCTCTTCGTCGTCGAAGGTCAGGCAGATGTCCTTTGCTCGATAGCGGAGCAGCGTCTTTGCCGTCGCCCATAGGAACGCGGCACGTCCGTTCACCGAGGTGAGAACGTTGCGCTTGGCCGCTACGCAGACCTCACCACCAACGCCGAGACTTGTGACGTTTGCGAAGTAACGCGTGTTGGTTGTTCCGTCGTGGGCTGTCACTCGGATGGCGCACGCATCGAACTTACGCACTGGCGCGGCAGCAATCGCTTTGACGGCGTCCTGCGGAGACCTGGGGATGCCGGCGGACCTTCCGAAATCGCTGCACGTACCGGCGGGGCAGAACGCGAGCGATGCATCGGGATTGAGCGGAAGCCCCCCGGAGAGAAAGCCGTTGACGACCTCGTTGAACGTGCCGTCGCCTCCCACGGCTACGACGAGGTCCGCGCCAGCTTGAAGTGCTTCCTCGGTTAGTGCCGTGGCGTGGTTTGGCGCTTCTGTCAGTCGAACGTCAGCCGGCCCCAGGGTTCTGTCTACCGTCGCTCGCAGGCTCTTCCAGAGGTTCTGCGCGTTTCCGCTCGCAGCTCGTGGATTCAGGATGACATGGGGGCTGCGAAACCGGGGGGTACTCATCGCAAGTGTTGGACCAGCCGGCGTCCTGCCGGATTCTTCCGGTCAGTTACCGACTTGCTCGGTGGATTGATCCGCAGCACGTACGTCGGTGGGGACGATTTCGCCGCGGCCCGACCGGACGTAGCGCTGAGCTTCGGCAAGCGTGTCACGCCAATGGAATCGCGGCTGGAACCCAAAATCGCGGCGCGCGGCTGACAGGTCGAATTCGTAAAAGGTGGGCGGCATGCCGGCCATGCGAGCCTCGACGACGCGTCGATCGAGAGCTTCCGCAACCACCGGCACCGCCTCGCGCCAAGTGAACGGCTCGGGCCCGCCGAGCTGGTAGACGCCGCCGAATGCTTGTTCGACACCCAGAACGCGCTCAAATGCCTGGACGATATCGCGGACATCGAGGGTGTGTTTCTTCCAGGTGCGGCCGTTGGCATCGAGGGCGATGACCAGCGGATCGCTTCCGTCGTCAAGGGATTCGAGGGTGGCGAGCGTCTCGCGCGCGGCCGGGTCGCCTTTGCGCCGGAAGCTGTCGAGAAAGAATGTGAGCCGGAAGTGGGGGAAGTCGAGGAACTCGCCGGCGCCCCAGACCCAGGGGAACCGGAAGACGGTGATAGGGAGGCCGTCGGCGCGTACGTAGCGGTCGGCGAGTCGTTCGCCGACGATCTTGGTGAAGCCGTACCAGTCAGTTTGGGTCTGGGTGAGCGATTGCTCGTTGAGGACTTCCGGGTTGCCGTGAGGCGGGTACTTGTCGAGGGTGGCGTCGGTGCTGGAAAAGACGATATGGCGGATACCGCCGTTGCGCTCGCGGGCGGCCTCGAACACGTTGAAGGTGCCCTGGACGTTGATCTGCATGTACTGCTGGGGCGTGAAGGGGCCGCCGGCCTGGAAGGCAGCACCGAGATGGAGGACGGCATCGACGTCGGCCATGGCGCGCCGGATGTCGTCGAGGGACTGGAGGTTGCCCTCAGTGACGTCGGCGCCAATTGACTCAAGCTTGGGGGCCTGCGGGTCGTTTGGGACGGTGAAGCCGAGCAGGCTGTGGCCGTTCTGGATCAGGCGGCGGCCGACGTTGGCGCCGATGCGCCCGGTGGCGCCGGTCATCAGGATTCTCATGCGCGGATCACCACCTCGTTGGGTGCGCCAATGCGAGCGTAGGCGTCGTGATCCACCTCGATTCCGAGACCAGGGCCAGCGGGTGCCCAATAGGCGCCGTTGATCACGGTCAAGGCGTCGTCGGCGTAGACGTTGGGCCGAATGCGCTCGTCCTCAAGCGCGACCCAGCTATCCATGCTGGTCGCCAGGGCGAGCCCGGCGATGAGGCCGAAGCGGCCGTTGCCGAAGTTGTGCGGGATGGGGAGGATGGACTTCTCAGCCAGTTGTGACTCCAACTGCTTCCAGCGCAGGTGGCCTATGCGGACAATGTCGGGCTGGTACCCATCGATCAATCGCTGATCGATGAGGTCCACGAAGGCACCGGAGGGCGGGTCGCTGTCCACTTCGCCGGCAACCAGCAGGGTCTCGGGGCAGTGAGTGGCCTGCAGGTCGCGGAGCGTTCGGTAGGCGTCGACTGACGCAGTGACCATTTCCTCAAGCCAGGTGAGCCGGGCCGGACTGGTCGCGCGGATGAACTCGGCCAGGTGTTCAGGCTGGCCGTCGTAGCCGAAGTTTGCATCGACCATCAACTCGACGGTGGGTCCCAGCGCGTCGCGAATGCCGAGGACGACGTCGATGTCGCGCTGGAGTCCGGCGTTGGGCGTCATGGCCCGCCCGCCGCGGCCGACTTTGATCTTGAACTGTCGGAATCCATCCGCGAACCCGCGACAGGCATGAGCGATGACCTCGGCAAGGCCGCGGCGAGGATGCAGCAGGTCCTGAAAGTACGTTGTGGATTCGTAGGCTGGGATACGGTCGCGGCGGCGTTTGCCAAGAAGGGTGGCCGTTGATTCGCCGCGGGTGCGCGCCACGAGGTCAACGGCCAGGATGTCCATCCAGCCCCAGCGGCCGAGCGCGGTTCGAACATCGGCGCCGGCAGCCACGGCGCGCCCGTCGACAATCTCAAGAAGTGAGTCGACCGTGCGGCCAAGGAATACTTCGCGAAGGTCGGCGACAAGCCCGGCAAGGTTTCCACCCTCGGCGGCGAATGTGTGCCGGGCGTTGGTAAAGCCTTCCACCCCGCCGCTTGTGCGGGCGCGGACGAGCCACTCAGTGCGGGTCTCGCCGAGGCCCTCAGGCGTATAGGCGTTGCGCCCCAGCTCTGTCCAGTGACGCGCGGGGATGGGGGCCACGGTGATTTCACTGATTGTGTCAGCCATTCGTTATTGGCCCTTCCCAGCCCAGCGACTCTGGACGACATCCGCAGGATATCCGGTACCGCGGGGCGGTCTTCGGAGGGCTGGACATCGGACGTCAGCTCTTGGGAAGAACTTCGTAGTAGACACCCGCCCGCTTGACCAGTTTGAAGGCTTGCTCATATTCGGGAGTCAAACGTTGCAGGTAGAGGCGGCGGCCGCTGGCAAGGACTTCGTCGGCCCGGTCGATACCCATGGTCCAGAAGTCGACGGTTTCGATTCGGAGGTCGCGATCAAAGCCCAGGACGTGGCGTGCGTAGCGCGGATACCAGGACGAGGTCCAATTGGTGAAGTAGACGCCGCCGGGCTCCATTGTGGTCACAATTCTCAACCCGATCTCGGCCTGTTCCGCGGCGTTTTCGCGTAGTCGGACGACGTTAATGCGCGCAGGGCCGGTGAGCTGCTGATGCACGCGCACGCCAGTGGCAAGAAGGAAGACCAGACCGATCGCAGGCGCCAGATACCGAGCCTGTCTCGTCGGCAATCTGCCCGCAAGGCGCGCAACCCCCTGACGTGCCGCGCCCATTCCGGCTGCAAGGCAAACCGCCAGTAGCGCGTAGACGACGGAGAAATAGCGATCGCTGTCGAGAAGCGGGGGAGTTGCCAGCGCGAACCAGAGGGTAG
The DNA here is from genome assembly GCA_026707185.1 of Chloroflexota bacterium. The sequence continues at coordinate 7,988 of JAPOXI010000076.1, read as the reverse complement.
AAAGACCGGTCCACGCTATCCAGCCAGCCGGACGTGGTCGCGCGCGGGCCACGGCCAGCCAGCCGACGAGCGAGAGGGCAATCCAGAACCAGCCAAATTCGCGGAGCACATCGTGCGCAAATGACGGCCACTCGGCGAGGAGTGCTGTGCCTCTGTCTTCAACAGACAGCGAGGTCACGCCACTCTCGTTTACGACGACGATTGGCTTGCCGACGATCAGGTGCCAAAGGTCGCCAATGCTCAGCCGCTGAATGGTCTCGGGCCTGTTGGCGGGAACCGGTACGAGCAGGCCTCGAAGGACATATAGCCAGGGTGTCATGCCCACTAGCCCCGCTGCACCGGCCATTAGCAACGTGCGAGGTCGAGAGATTCCAGGGAATCGCCGGATGACTACCAGGAGTGCCGTCGCCGGCAGCATGAACACACTGAGCCCATGATTGGTAAGCGAAAGCCCGACGGCGAAGGCGACCGCGGCCAGCCGGGTCGGGGTCGGACGCTTGTCGTAGGCGACCAGTGCCAGAACCAGAAGAAACACGAGCAACATCTGTACGCTGATGTGGCCGGCCTGGGTTGCCTGTGCCCAGATGCTGTAGCCGGTGGCGAAGACGAGGGTGGCCAGTGCGGCTGCCAGGCGCGAATGGGTGAGCAGCCACCCGGCGTAAAAGAGAGCTACTCCGGCCGCAGTGGCAAAAGTAGCGTTGACGAGGTTGGCGAGGTGCGCCGGCTCGTCCACACGGATGACGCGCGTGGCCAGATTTATGCTGCCGATGATGAGGGGATAGCCGGGCGGGTGGGCAATCCCTCCCATATAGCCGAACGTCTGGAACTGGCCCCAGTCGCCTCCGCCTACTCGAGTGACCGCGCTTAACCAGTAGAACGGGCCAAGGACCGTCGTTACCAGAAGGCCGGGAAACCAACGAGACACCAGCGCATTTCGGATAGGCCCAGGGAGGCTGTACAGCGTTGCGGCGCTCATGGGTGGGTTACCTGGATGGCAGCGCCGCTGCGCCGGTGATACTGCGAAGGCAAGTCGATCCGTGCCGAGCGACGAGTCAAACTCTAGCTAGCGAGGTGCTAACGCTTGGACGTTCGCTGGGCGTTGCTGGAGAGGGGGGTTTGGAAGGGCGCTCGCGGCGGGCGGGGCGCGGGCTTGGGGTGGTGCATCTGGCAGTACCAGGTCACCGTTTTGCCATCGCCAGCCGTAACTCGAAGCCAGCCAGCTCGGAATGCGTCCTGAACGAGGGGTTGCCGCGTTCCGCACGTTACGCACTTCACCGCCATCTGGTCACCTGAACCCGATTCCGGATAGACGGTTGCTTCGCCTTAAGTCCACGACAGTTCGCGGATTCTGTCAAGCAGCCCCGTGAAACGCACGGGCGAAGTGTCGCTCTGAGGCCTGCGGCAGCTTAGCCGGGGAGCAACTAGGCGACTTTGCTAGGCTGATTTCATCAGTTCCGATCGGTTCGAGATCCGTGCGGAAACCGCATCGACACACGTTTATTCGGGCGATTGTGGCCGCTTTGCTGGTGGCCTCGGCCATCGTGGTTGCGGCGGCGTGCGGTGCGGACGACAGCCGATACGGCGGCGAGAAGAGCGGTGCGTTTCAGCCGCGCAGCGGGATCAGCTGGGGGAACTGACCGATCGCGCGCTCAGCCGTACCGACGCCGGCCGCGCGCTTCGGCCGGCGCCAACACTCCGAACCCGAGGCACTTTCCATGCGAAGAATGACTCGTGACGCCCTAGTGGGGATCGTAGTCGGCGTACTAATCGCTGCGTCCATGGTGATGATGGCAGCCTGCGGCGACGACAGTTCCAAGGGGACGCGTGACGATCCATTCCCGTATGAGAAGTCGCGGAGCGGGTTTGGCTGGGGTTAGGTAGCCGACGTCACAACCGCCAGATCGCTGGTTTTGCTTTAGTCGTCGGCCAGCCGTGGCTGACCGCCCGCCGGCCAGTCGAGCCTGCCCAGATAAAGGCCGCGCGTTCGATTGGACTTTCGATATCGGAACTCGGTGGGGTCGCCCGAGCAGTGGGTGATCCACCAGGTGTCTTGCCAGTGAAATACCTCGGCGGCGTGAACAAAGCCGAGGCGAGACACGGGTTGGTCTGAAAATTCGAGCGGGGACGGTGACGAGACGTAGTGGGTCCACCAGCCGTGTTTGAAAAAGAGCCAGTAGCGGCCGTCCTTGCGGACGATGCAGGGGGACTCGACCTCCAGGGTTGGTTCCTCGTCGAAGGGCCAGGCCTCGGTGTCGAAGATCGGTCCGACCTCCTGCCAATGGATGAGGTCGGGCGAGATCGAGGCGGCGACGCAGACGCGGTTATGGCCATGCTTTTCCTGAAGGCGGGAGACCCAGTAGATGACGAAGGTGCCGTCGTCGAGCTGGAGCACATGGGGGTCGCGGCAGCCGCCGTAGGTGCCGCCGAACTGCCGGGCGTAGTTGCGGCGGCGGGGACCGCCCATGTCAGGTGCCGATAGACCTAGTTCTTCCGGCGTGGGCAGGCCGTAGCCGGGCCACCTGGACCAGGAGAGCGAGGGGACGATGATCGGATTGCCGGGGTAACGATCCCAGGTGTCAAGGTCGTGTGAGGTGGCCAGGCAGAGACGCTGAACTGTCCACTCGTCGACTCCGCTGTAGTACATGAAGAAGCGGCCCTGATGTCCGATGACGTAGGGGGCGATGATGCCGAGATTTTCGGGCCAGGCGCCGGTGGCCCTGAGGGGATCTGGCTGAATCTCCCAGCGCTCTAGGTCGGGGCTGGTGGCATGGGCGAACGAGGTTTCACGCCTGGTTGGGTCTTCCAGCGATCCGGTGATGCCGAACATGTGCCAGAGGCCGTCGTGGCGGATGAGGCAGTGGTCGTTGAGGTAGCGGTGGGGGATGGAGAGGACCTCGCGAAAGACACCGAGTTCCACGTCGCCATACGGGCTGGGGACGATGCGGGTTGGGGGCATCGGGTGTTCCTTCGGACGGCAAGCGAGGCGTCCGTCGCGGTGCGTATCCTACGCGGATAGCACGGTCGAGGAGTCCACTCCATGCTTGAAGGCTTTCGTTTCGAGGATCTGACGTGGCCGGAAGTCAACGACGCGGTCGAGGCCGGGCGGATTCCGGTGCTGCCGGTTGGGACGATCGAGCAGCATGGGCCGCACCTGCCGCTGAAGATCGACCGCTGGACGTCAACCTCGATCGTGGACGAGGCGGCGCGACGATCCAACGGGCTGCTGTTGGCGATGCCGCCGGTGTCGTATGGCTATACGTCGCACGTGATGGACTTCCCGGGGTCCATGACGATTCACCACGAGACGTTTATCCGGTACCTGGTGGACATTGGGTTGAGCCTGGTCTACCACGGGTTCAAGAAGCTGATATTCATCAACGGGCACGGTTCGAATCAGCAACCGACGGAGCTTGCGGTACGTCGGATCATGCTGGAGTCGGACGCGTGGGCGGCGATGGCGAGCTGGTGGAACCTGACGCAGGCGAACTCGGGATTCATGGAGACCTGGCGGGATTCGGAGTTCCCAGGCGGCGCTGCTCATGCGGGCGAGGCCGAGACTGCGATTGCTTTGCACCTGGATGCCGACGCGGTGAGGATGGACTTGGCGGAGGACCAGGTGACGGACACGAACCAGCAGGAGTCGAAGTACCACTGGGTCGATCTCTTCGGGTCGGGACCGGTGAAGATGGACGGTTACACGAGCACCTATACGCCCGACGGGACGCAGGGCACGCCGACCGTGGCCACGGCGGCGAAGGGCAAGCTGCTGTTCGAGGAGGCCGTGAACAACCTGGTGGAGTTCGGGCGCGAGATGTCTGAGCGGGACTATCTGCCGAGGGTTGACCACCACCGGCGGAAGCCGACGATTGCGCGGCCTGGTTGACGACACGACGGGAGCTTTGAGGATGGAATCCAGTTCGAACGTGCGCGATTGGCACTCGGATCCGTTCCGGGTGGTGGTGACATTGGGCGAGAGCACGACGGCCGGTGGATGGAGTTCGTCGCGAGAGCGGTGCTGGGCGAACGTGCTGGCCGACTTGATCAGCGACTTCCAGGACGAACCGGTCAAGCTGGTGAACAGCGGGATCGGGGCGAACGTGATCTCAACCCAGGCGCCGCTGTACGAGTACTCGGGCAAGCCGGCGGCAAATGAGCGGGTTGGGAAGCACGTCATCGAGCACGACCCGGACCTGTTGGTGGTCTCGTACGGGCTGAACGACGCGCGGGGCGGCACGCCGGTGGAGCTGTTCCGGGATGAATTGACGGGCGTAATTGACGCCATCCGGAAGGGGTGCGACCCGCTGATTGTGTTGCCTGGGCCGTATTACATGACGGACTTCACGTCGTACGACCACTTTGGCTTCGCCAATCATGCGGTCTTCGAGTCGTTCAACTTCGTAACAGCCCAGGTGGCTGAGGCCACGGGCTGCCTATTCGTTGACGTGTACAACGCCTATGGCGGGGCGGAGTGGCTGGTGCATCACGACGGGGTGCATGCGAACGACCTGGGGCACCGGGTGGTGGCCAACGAGGTATTCAAGGTGCTGGCGCAGCATTGCTCGGGCCTGGCGGCGAGAACGAAGCGGCTGGAGTATGAAACCGAACCCTGGCGTGACGAGTCGGTGCTGATGGCCGACTACGGGTACAAGTCGCGGGGCCGGCCGACGATCGGGTTGCCGCCGGGGCAGTCCTGATCGAGCGGAGGCGAGTCTAGGCGGCGGTCTCCAGGAAGCCGACCGCCTGCCGGACGGTGCAGACGAGCACCGGGTCGGGCTTGGCGCGCGCATGCTCAAGGAGCGCGGGCAAGGCGCGATTCTCGGGATCGTGCAGGTAGTGCGTGTAGGGGTGCCAGACCGGGGTCCAGAGGAGGCCGTGGTCGTAGGCGAAATCGAGAGCGTCCAGGTTGTAGGCGATCCAGTCGTCTAAATCCGTAGGTCTCGTCCAGGGGCATGTCCAGTTGTCGAGGATGGGCTGGTGGCCGTCGCGGCGGCGCCAGGCGTCCTGGGCCTCGAGGTCGCGGCATCGGTGGAAATCGAAAAAGATCCGGTCCATCCAGCCCTGAATGGGCAGTTCGATCAGACCGTTGGGATAGGCGTAGGCCTGGAGGCGACCGGGCGCCGCGGCGTCGTGCTCGGCGTTGTATAGACCCATGGTGCTATCCATGTGGCTGCTGACCCAGCGGAACCCACTCTCCACGATGACTTGCTGATTGGGATACAGCATGGTCAGACCGCCGGGTAGGCCGCCAGGTCCACGGAGAACCGTTGACTCGACGCCCAGGCGCTCCCGCAAACGACGGTTGGTCAGTTCGAGTTCCTGGCGAAGGAGGTCGGTATCCGGCATGGACAGATGCACGTGGTTGTAGGTGTGGTTGTCGATGATGTGGCCGCGGCGAAGGATTTCGTGGAGGTAGGCGATGTCTTGATCCTCGAGGCCGTTGCCGACGTAGAAGAACTGGAGACTGACGTCGAACGCTTCAGCGGTGGCGCACAGTCCGAGGGTGTAGTCGCGTAGCGGCGGCATGATGCGGCCGTGGTTGATCAGCGTCGGCGAGTAGCCGGCGCACATTTCGAGGTCGTAGCTGAGGGCGACCGCGCAGCGAACTCCCTGAGGCAGCGCGACGCGGACGCTCACTCGAAGGCGAATCCGTACAGGCGGGAGCGCTGGACGCTGAAGCGGATGGCGGCATTGTCGACCGGACAGGCGTCACCGCCAGCCCAACGGACCAGCTGCGACTTGGAGTCGCCCTGCCAGGGCTGGTAGTCGGTAGCGCTGAAGCCCTCGATTGCCCGCCCGGAGGCGTCGACGAGTTCGGCAGTCAGCTCGCCTTGCTTGACGGTGGACGTGGCAGCGTTGAGCACGAGGCGCTTGCCGCCGACCGGCAGGACGTGGGTGGTAAAGACGGCGGCTTCGGGGCCGCCGGTGGCCGAGACGGCGGCCCAGTAGCGGTCCTTCTCCCAGCTGGCGCGGCAGATGGCGCCATAGAAGGTCTTGAGGGATGGCTCGATGCTGTAGACGTCGCCGTGCACGCCTTCGAGACCGCTGTAGTACATGTAGATTCGGTCGCCATCCTCGATGAGCTGGTGGGTGGGCCAGAGCATGCCGCCGCCATAGTCGCCCAGCGGGGCGTTTGGCAGGGTCGGCCGACGGGAGGGACGGTTCCAGATGCGTCGGTCCTGGCTGCCGGCCCATTGCCAGTCGATGGTCTGCTCGCGGACGTTGTAGCAGCAGAGCAGGCCGATGTAACCGCCGCGAACCGTGTGGGGCATCAATTCCATGAACTGCTGGTCGTGCGGGTCTTTCCAGTCTGGCTCGACGATGACTTCTGGTGGGGTCCAGTTCGAGCCGTCGAGACTGGTTCGCCGGGCCAGGACACGGCGACCGTAGGGGAAGAAGCAGTCGTAGGGGATGTAGCCGCCGGGATGCATCTCGGTCCCGACTTTCTGCATCAGCTCGTAGGTGCCATCTTCAAGCAGGTAGTACGAGGCCTGATCGGCGCCTCCCATCGGGGTGGTGTAGGGCATGATCAGGCGGTCGCCGACGGCCATGATTCGGAGGAGCGGACCCTCGACGGCGGTCCAGTGAATGCCGTCCGGCGAGCGGTAGCGATAGGTGGCATAGGGGTGCGAGTCGGCACCGGGTTCGCGGGGTAAACCGGGAATCCAGCCTGATCCCAGATTCTGGGGACGGCGGGACGGGGCGCGGATAATGAACATCTCGTAGCGCTGGTCGGGTTCGGCGTCTGGGTGAATGATGACCGACGCGTATTGCGAGGAGCCGCCGGAGTCGAAGTCGAAGATGATGTTGGTCCTGGCGTGTTCTTCATACGAGTTGAGATCGAGTTCCGGGCGCGTCCAGTTGACGCCGTCCTCGGACTCCGAGTAGCAGAGACGACGATAGGCTTCGAAGTTGCGGCCCTCGGACGGAGAGCAGACGTGCCAGCCCTTCCAGAGCCCGTCAATCGGGTCCTTGAGGAACGTGCCGTGGGCGAATACGGCGCCCTGGTCCCAGGGCATCTCCGGCTCGATGAGGGGGTTGGCCGGATCGGGCGTGGCGGGCTCGACGCGCCAGCCGAAGTTGTCGCGCTCGGCGATGTCGTCGTCCAGGATCATGGAAAGACAGTCGATCCGCGCCACGGTGCCGCTCGTTTCTGCGCGCGCCTGCCGATGGGCAGGGCGGCGATTCGCCAGCCGCGAAAGCGTATCAATACGACGCGCGGCAAGCAGTTCGTAGATCGCGCCAAGCGGGCTGAGTCGGAAGGCGCTTAGGACGATGGCTGACGGCATGGCGCGTACGACGGTGCTGGCGGGACATCTGCTGGACGGCACCGGCATGTCAACGCAGGCGGATGTCGCGATTCGGATTGCGGGCGGGCGGATCGAATCGATGGAGAGCGAGGGTGCGTCGTCAATGGACCGCGACTCCCACGTGGTCGACCTGCGCGGGTGGTGGGTGATGCCGGGCCTGATCGATGCGCACATGCACTTGTGGGGGCTGACTCCGGGCGAGGTCGTGCCCGCCGACTTTGAAACCCGTCTCGCGAACGCACGGGAGCAGGCGCGGGCGCTGTTGCACGCGGGGTTTACGACGGTTCGGGACCTCGGGTCACCGATTTCGCCGTGGATCCGCGACTCCAGCTCCACCAATCCACCGACAGCTCCTCGAATCCTCGCAGCACATGTAGGTCTGACCGGAGCGCGCGGGCCGTGGCTGATTCCGCAGCCGTCATGGTGGGAGGCACGGGTAGTGCGGGGAGTCGCGTCAGCGCGCGACGCGGTGCGGCGCCTGCATGACGAAGGTGTGGATGTCGTGAAGATCGGCGCGTCGACGGGACCTGGGGCGGAGGGCTTTGGCGACATTCCAACCCTGACGGTTGGCGAGATTCGAGCCGTCTGCGAGGCGGCGCATGGGCTGGGACTGCCGGTTGCGGCGCATGCCATTGGCTCGGAGGCCGTGCGCCGGTGCGTGGTCGGGGGCGTGGACACGAT
>JAPOXI010000044.1 GCA_026707185.1 Chloroflexota bacterium | reverse complement strand
CCAGCACCATGGTCAGGAAGATCTGCGGCGTCATCATGGGAATGGTGACGTGGCGAACCTTGCCCCACCAGCCGGCGCCGTCGATTTCGGCGGCCTCATACAGATGCTGGGGAATACCCTGCAGCCCGGCCAGGTAAATGATCATCGTGGTCCCCACGGACCAGAAGCTCATGATGATCAACCCGGGCATGGCCCAGGTGGTTGACCCCAGCCAGTTGGGCGCCTGAATGTCCATCGGCCCCAGGAAGATGTTCAGGAAGTTGTTCAGCAAGCCGTTCGGCTGCAACACCCAGTACCACAGCACCGCGGTGGCGACACCGGTGGTAATTGACGGGAGGTAGAAGCACGTTCGGTAAATCGCGATGCCCTTCACCTTCCGGTTCAGCAGCCCCGCGACGATGAACGAAATGATCAGCACGCCCGGTACGTGGAACACGACGTAGTACGCGGTGTTGTACACGCTCTGGACGAACCGGGTGTCCTCCCCGGATAAGAGCTGGGCGTAGTTCTCAAACCCCAGCCACTTGATGTCGCCGACCAGGCGCCACTGGGTGAAGCTGAGGAAGAACGAGAAGAAGAATGGCCCCGCAATGAACACGACGAAGCCAAAGAGCCAAGGAAGAATGAACAGGAACCCTTGGGTCTCCTTCCACGTCCAGCCCAGAATGCCGCGCCTGCGTCTGGCTCCCATAGGCGCACTGGCCATATCAGTTGCGGTCATCGCACCTCCTTCAATTCCGAGCGTCAGGCCCCGCTCTCGGCGCCGGATTGCTCGGTCCCCCAATAGACGGATACCGCGACAGCGGTGGCGGACCGTACAGCTATCGCAGGACGCACGTCAACAGATGTGCGCGGATTCTACTGGCACGCGCCCACCGCGGACATTAGGGAATTGCCGGGGTTTCAGCCGCCCAGGGGATAGGTGAAGCGCGCGTCACGTTCCCCACTGAAGGTCCAGGAATCCTCGTCACCGCCGCGGCGAATCACCACATCTGGCGGGCCTTCCGGAGATGCCGAATGCCAGGCGACACCCGCATCTTTGCCGTAGACGAAGGCGGCAACACTCCAGAACGTGTCGCCCGTGATCTCAGAAATCAGCGTGCTCCGCAGGTCGCTTGCCGGGTTGCCTGGCGAGCGCGCGGTGACCAGGCGCCCACCGGGCAGCGGCGCGAAGGCGGCCGTCAGAGACGCCGAGGACTCGCCATCCACGGGAACAGCCACCTGAACGGCGGCCCCTTGCTCGGCAGGCCAGGCCAGCGCCTCCGTGAGGTGCGCGTACGAGACATTGTCGGGCAGGTCTGCCTGCCGGCCCTGGCCGTCGGGCCATCCCGCAATCATGCCCTCGTGGTGGAAGACCACGTGTGCGCGGCGTGCGACCGGGGCCTCGACCCGGGTCAACACCATGAAGTATCCATGGCGCGCCAGGACGATCCGACGCGCATATACGGCGGCGTACGGTCCTTGCTCCCAATGCACCTGCACGTCGGCAATGCCGAAGTCGTTGCCGCCCAGCGGCCGGTATCGCAAGGCCTCGCCGGTGGCCGGCGGTTGCTCCTCGCCCTCCAGAAGAATCGTCGAGTGGCTGAGCGTGTGTCGGTACCACGAGTCGTTGATGGCGATCCCGTAACCCGGCGTGCCCAGGTCGGCGCCCCAGCGCCGACCGCCGCCGTAGATGCTCAGCGCCAGCTTGTCGGCGTGTCCGTGCCCGCCGCCGTGCGGCCCGTATTTCAGCAGCAATTCGCCCGGCGAGCCGGACGGAAGATTCGGACGAAGCACCGCGAATCCGCTGGCCGCCTCGTTGGATTCGACCAGCGGCGGCGCGTCCGCGTCCGATACCTCGTCAGGACCGTAGAGCAGCGACTCCACGTTCGATCTCGGCATAGCGCGATACGCGCGAGCCAGAACCGCTTCGAACTCGGGCGCGCCGTACGTGCCCGCGGCGATTTCATAAAAGCCGGGACCGTTGGGAATGCCGTGCCCCACTTCGTCGGTGACGCGCGAGTGGTACCAGCAGTCGTTGATGGCCGGCACGTAGTCGTCCGGATAGGCGATCCGCAGCGGCGCCTCGAACATGCGACGCATGGTGGGGTTGCCAACTGGGTCGCCCGTCAGGCCCTCACGCGCCTGCGCCAGATACAGCACGGCCCCGAGTGTGTAGTAGTGATAGCTGGAGGCGCCCTCGTACCAGTGACCATCGTCCAACACGCCGCGGGCAAGCTGATCTGTCAGCCCGTAGGTGTCATCGATGACAGTCTCGACCAGCGCATCGTCGCCGAGCGCCGTACCCAGGGTGGCCAGCGCGGCGTTGAGCCAGTTCTCGTAGTTGTGGATGCGCGGCGTGCGCTGCGCTTCGATATGCGCCGCCGCCGGTTCGAGCAGTCTGGTTCTCAGCAGGTCGCGGTCGTCAACGACGCCGGGCCAGACCCAGTGGCAGGCCCAGGCAATGGGAATGGCCCAGACCGATTCGTCAAGCGCGGAGTAGGCGATCTTGCCTACGCTCGGATCGTTGCGCGGGCTATGGACGTCCGGATAGATGGCGGCGTATTCGGTGAGAATCTGGCGTGCCCCGTTCAGGTGCTCACGGTTGCCTTCCAACCGCCAGAGCAGCGCCAAACGATAGGCGCGTTGCGCCATCCGACGATTGGCCGTCCACAGCCACGAGTCGTCAAACGGCTGGCCCGACCAGACGCGGCCGCATACGGGACATTTGTGCCGGGTTGGCGTGTGCTCCTCGAAGATCAGCTCGGCCGCATCGTCCGGGCAGAAGTACGAGTGGTAGTAGCCGCCGTTGCGGGCCACGGGCCGCAGGGGGCTGGCTAGCGCTGCCTCCGCTTCGTCGCGCAGTTCCCTCATCGCCGCAGCGAATGCCGGCGCCTCGCGCCGAACCAGCGCGCGTTCCAACGGTCCCTCGGGCAGTCCCAGTTCCCATCCGGTCACGACGAACTCCCATCCAGGCCGTAGGCGGCCAGCGTTTTGCGGGCGATTCCGGCCCAGTTCAGCCCCGCATCCACGTCGCCTGCCGCGCGAACGGAAGCTTCGGGATCCAGTGCCTGCGCATCGACCAGCGCCTGGCGCAGCGCATCCGGATCGTCGGGGTCATACAGCACGGCAGCCGCACCGTCGCCAACCAACTCCGGCAGACAGCCCCGGCGCGGCAGTACCAGCGGGGTGCCGTGGCCCAGTGCGAGGATCGCCGAGCCCGAGGTCAGCGTGTCCAGGAACGGCAGCACCAACACGTCAACGGCGGCCATCACCAGTTGCACTTCCTCGTCGGCGATGTGGCGCAGATGGCCGACCACGCGCGAGTCTTCGATTTCAGTGGTGTGCAGCGGTCCGTGATAGTTCGGATGCAGCGCTCCCGCGACCAGCAGGCGCAGATTGTCGCCCTCGAGCGACCCGAATTCCTCAATCAACTGCTCAACGCCCTTATACGCCCGGATGTTCCCGAAAAACCCATACACGAAGGCGTCGTCCGGAATGTCGAACGCCCGCCGCGCCTCCGCCCGCGTGGCTTCTCGTGGATAGGCGTCGGCAAACGACCCGTGCGGGATCACATGCACACCCCAGCGCCGGCCAAATCGTCGACCCAGCACGGATTTCGCGTACTCGCAGTGACAGATCACCGCGTTGGCCAGCGTCGTAACCACTCGGCGCGCCACTTCGCCGTGCGAAGCTCGAATCTGCTCGTGCGGCACCACGTTGTGCATCGTCCAGACGATGCGGAATCCGCGCAGCCGCGCGACCACCAGCATGGCGGCAAAGGCCAGGAGCCGCAGCACCGCCAGCACCGGGTTGGGATGCTCGTAGAACGTCGGATTCCAGTTGAAGTGCACGATGTCGAATGGACGAGGGAACTTCCAGACGAATCCGAGGTTGCCCGAGCGCTTGACCTCAACCCGCACGCGATGCTCGGCCAGTGCCTGGGCCAGCAAGCCAGCGTAGGGGTTCGACCCGTCCAGTCGCCAATTCAGCGTCGTGGCGCTCCAGAAGAACACCACGCGGGCGGTCGGATTCGTCACCCCATTGGACTCGGTTAGCGTCATGCACTCACCAGCCAGCGGCCTGGACGGGCCTCGGCAGTTGTCGCGTCGCCCGCTGGCTCCGCGAATGTCACGGCGGGTCTTAGAAGCCGATACCGGCCGACGAGGCCTTGCTCGGATTAATCTTGAAGCTTCCGCTTCGCTCCTCAGTGCAGCCCGAGGCGACCGCGATCGCGACGATAATCATTACGGCGGCGAACATGCCCGCCACACGGCGCACCGATCGAGTCCTGACGGCCATTCGCATGTGAACCCTCCCTCCCACGCTGCCGCAGCCTACCCGTTCGGCTGCGACGATTCACCGAGTTCGCGGGCGTAGGCAAAGATCAAGGGCGTTCCGCCCGTGTGCAAGAAGACCACGGTGTCCCGATCCGTCAAGTCACCACGTCTGACATCATCCAGCAGAGCGGCAAACGCCTTACCCGTATACACGGGTTCCAGGAAGATCCCTTCGGTCTCGGCCACCAGCCGGATGGCGTCTAATCCCTCCGGCGTGGCTTCGGCATACGCGGGACCGACGAAGGCCTGTGAGTTCCAAATGTCCTCGGCGCGCACGCGCACATTGAGCCCCAGGAGCTCCGCGGTGGCGTTGGCCATCGCCGCCTGTTGGGCGGTGCGGCCGCCGTCCACGACTAGCGGGCTGAAGCCACGAATGGCGTAGCCGGCGCCCAGCGCCCGATTGCCAAGCTCCAGCCCCGCCTGCGTCCCGCCGCCCGAGGCGACGTACAAGTGCGTGACGTCGACGCCCAGAACCTGTGACTGCTCGTGGATCTCCAACACGCACTCGACGTACCCGATGGACGTCAGTGGGCCGTAGTCGATCACGTAGGGCGTGCGACCGTCAGCGCGCAACTCCGCCGCCGTGGCGGCCAGGCCAGCCTCATGGCCGAACATCCCGTCGCGACCCGTGGGTCGCACGTCGGCGCCCAGGATGTCGAGTAGGAGCCGATTGCCCTGCAGTTCATCGCCATGCGGCCCCTCGTTGAGCACCAGCACCACGTCCATGCCCGCGCGCCGCGCCGCGGCGGCGCACTGTCGGGCGTGATTGGACTGCATCACGCCGCCGCCCCACAGCAGCACGTCGCAACCCTGCGCAAGCGCCTCGCCAACCTCGAACTGGAACTTGCGATTCTTGTTGCCGCCCATCCCGTGCTGGGTCAGGTCGTCGCGCTTCATCAGCAGCCGCGCGCCACCGAGTTCCCGGGTCAGGTTCGGCAGTTCCAGCAGCGGCGTCGGCAACTCGGTCAGGTGAAAGCGCGGGAGCGCATCCAGGCGCCGCCGCAGATCGGGCGCGGCGTAGACGGTCGGCGCTTGAGCCATTGCGGCGCTCCTTCCTGCGTCCTTCGCGGCCGGATGAACCCTTGTCCAGCCGCAGCCTACCGCCTGAGGGCTCGGCCTGTTGGCAAGGCATCGGCGCCTGCAACGCCGTCAGCGGGCAGCCGTGGCTTTGCGGGGTTGAATCCTGAGCGGGGGCCGCCTACAGTCTGAACTCCGAATCTCTTGGGCGCGTAGCTCAGCTGGTTAGAGCGCCACGTTGACATCGTGGAGGTCAGAGGTTCGAGTCCCCTCGCGCCCACCATGTCCGGCCGTCGCGAATTGCGCGCTGCCGTCCGCCGCGACAATCAATACCGCAGAGGCGCTGGGTTCCAGCCACGCTGCTCGCGCCAGCCGGGACCAAAGTCCGAGAAACGGTTGAGCCCGAGGGCGCCTATGTCGATGTTCGTTTCGCCGTAGAGCACCAGATCGCTCACAGCCTTACCGGTGGCGGGCGCAATGCCAAACCCATGTGCCGACGCCGTGACCACAACGTAGTTGCTCGGGCAGTCCAGGATGTCGATGATCGGCATATAGTCCGGGGCCTGCTCCACCACACCGCCCCAACTTCGGATTACCGGAACGTCGGCCACTCCCGGAAGCAGTTCGGCGAGCCGCCTGGCAATGTTCCGAATGAGGGGCGTGTTGGGCTTGCCGGGGTCGGCGGTCAGGACCACGTCGGTCCATTCGTGGGCGCCTCCACCAAACAGCAGATTGCCGCTGGCGGCCTGCCGTCCGTAGAGTCCGTTCCCCACGAGGGCGATGTCGAACGACGGCTCTACGGCGGCGGTTGCCAGGATCTCAACCCTTGCCGGCGCCACGGGAACGTGCACGCCGACCAGTTGCGCCAGCAGCGCCGTCTGGGGCCCGGCGGCGCCAACCACCATGTCGGCAGCAATGTCGCCGGCGGTGGTCTCCACCGACGCGACCCTGCCATCGACGACCCGGAGGCCCGTGACGGCCGTGTTCTGGTACAGCCTGCCGCCCAGGTCTTGAAACGCCCACGCGAATGCCTGGACCGTCAGCTGGGAGTTGGCGTGGCCTCCATTGGCAAAAAACAGCCCGCCGAGCGTCCTGCCGGTGATTCCGGGAATCATGTCCCGAATCTCCGACGGGTCCACCATTTCCGCGCTCAGGCCGTGACGCAACGCTACGTCCCGCTCCGAGTAGAGGTCGACCATCTCCGCTTCGGTAACGGCGACCTGGAGTCTGCCCTTCTGCGTGAACTCGGTGGGATAGCCCAGCTCCTCGTCCAGTGTCGCCCATATCTGTATGGCTTCCACGGCCATCGGTATCAGCGTCGGTTCGTCGACCCGCTCGCTGACCATCCCGCCGTTGCGCCCCGAGGCTTCGCCCCCGACGATCCCCTTGTCGACGACCACGACATCCCGGCCCGCCCTGGCCAGAAAATACGCTGACGCCAGGCCGGAGACGCCGGCCCCAATGATGACGACGTCTGCGATGTCCGCGGGCACTAGGTCACTCCAACGATCGGGTCTGTGCCGCCCATCTATCCAAGCACCGGACTCGTTGGACTAAACCACTTGGGCCAATCTCTGCGAACCTGCTCCGTCTCGTCGTGGGCCCAAAGGACCTTTAGTGGAAGCGGTCGCACAGGGGGGCGATACGACATGAAGGGCACCTCAGATACATCGCTCCCAGACTCGTGGGCAAGCAGAATCGACACCTGCTCTCGGCAGAGCCGGCCCTGACAGTGACCCATGCCAGCCCTCGTCAGGCGCTTGACCTGGTCCGGGTCTGCTGGAGAGCCCTTCGCGAGCGACCTGAGAGTCCGTCGGCTGTCATGCTCCGATTCCCATCCCAGAAACCTCGGCGGCTTCAGGTCCATCAGCTCGGCGCACGTCACTCCCTCGCACGGGCATACGAAGATGTCGGATCCGCCGACCTTCGCGAGGGACTGAAGCCATCGCGTCCAATTCGAGTGCACCTCGATCGGTGCTGTGTCGACGGCTTCTGCCTGCAGGGCGGCAATCCGGACTCCTGCCTGCTCGCCGTCGATGGCGCCGAGCGACTCGGCAGCGGCGATGCCGGCCAGGCGACCCTGGTTTCGTGCAATCTCGGTGTTAAGGACCATTCCGTCGTGGAAGCCGGCGGCATCCCCCGCCACGAACACGGTGTCGACGCTGGTCCGCATCCATTCGTCTCGGTCCGGCACGTACCCACCAAGCTCGGACTCGAACTTGAGGTCGCACCCCAGCAGACTGAGCAGCTCGACGTTCGGAACCAGGCCGATGGCGAGGCAGACGGTGTCGGCGGCGATGACCTTGTCGCTGCCGGCAACCAGCTCGCCGTCTTCGTCAATCTCGACCAGCACGACAGACTCGATATCGCCGTCGTTGCCGACCGCCTCCCGAACCGTGTGGGCCGTGTAGAACGGTACGCCCGCGTCTTGCAACTCCGTGCTCAGCGCCTCGTCGCCGCGCACGGTGGAGGACTCGTCCACGACGGCGGCGACCTCGATACCGCTGTCCCGCGCCATCCTGGCGGTGTTGAGCCCCAGGTTGCCGGTGCCCATGACCACCATGCGTTCCGTGGATGAAGCCTGATATCGATCAATGAGCAGGCAGGCGCCGTTAGCCCCCATTGCACCCGGCAGGTGCCAGCCTCCGAAGGCAAGGCCCAGGTCCCGTGCACCGGTTGCCACGATGAGCCGGTCATACTTGACGAGCCACGACCGCTCGTCGTCGGCCAGCCCGAGTTGTGGGCCGTCAAGTACCCGGCTGAATTCCGAATTGCGAAATGCGCCCCACACACACGTTTGAAGCTGAACCTCAACGCCGGCAGCTTCGGCTTCCGCCAGGGCATCGTTGTCCGCGGTTACTCGTTCCAGCATCAGAGCCTTGTTCTTGAGCGTAGACGCGAACCGCTGGCCGAAGATCTGCGGGACATTCAGCCCGGCCATATAGGCTGGAATCGGATTTTCGTCAATGAGCGTGACCTGCACTCCGGCCCTGGCTGCCTCTACGGCGGCAGCGGTCCCCGACACCCCCGCGCCGACCACCACCAGCGGTCTGGACTCCATGTCAGATCCCTCTGCTCACGCTCGACCAGTTCTACGGCACACGAGCAAGGACATGGGCGGCCTAGGCGACCCTTCGCGGGGTTGAGGTCCTGGCCGGCAGCGCGCCCCGCAGTGCCCGGGTGTAGTCGTGGCCGAATCCACAGCATGTGCCGATGACCTGGGCTCCCATGTCGACCCAGTTGGCAGCCTCCCGCGTCAACTCCTCCACGGATTCTTCGTTGCTCACAGTGCTGTCCTGCCAGGTCGCGAGATAGTCTTCTCTCCCAGCATCGGGATACACGACGACGGGCCCGGACCACTCATCCAGCACGACCTGGAGCGCCGCCGTCGTCTCGTCGATCCTGCTGTGAAACACCCCGAGGACGTCGGGACCCAGTGACGCGATTTCGTTGACACCGTCGGCCAGGCTCTTGTTGTCGTCGACCGGCCGCCAACTTTCTTCCCACAGCGGCATTCCCAGGCCGCCGCTGTAGTGACGCTCGTCACCGAAGCTCATCCTGACCGCCTGCCCGTCAGCTGCGATGGAGGCCGTGAACGCCACCCAAACCGGTAGTCCCGTGGCCTTCGCTGCTTCGGCGGCAATCGCCCGGGACTCGTTGTCGGCCCACAGATTCTCGATCAGAAAAAAGTCCACACCGGACTCTGCCAGGATATTGGCTTGCTCCTCGGCGTAAGCCCTCAACTCCGCCGCCGACAGGCTGGCGCCATAGCCGTAGCCAGTACCGCCCAGCAGCGTCCCGGTCCTGCGGTCGCGGATGGGGGTGCGGCACGAGATGGAACCCGCGATACAAATCGGCCGGTCTACGGCGGTCCTGGCAATGGCGTCGTGCGCTGCGTCCACGGCGCGCACGTTGACTTCTCGTACCAATTCGCTGTACCCGGAAGCCTCCAGGGCGGGGCGCAGCGTGTTGAATGTGTTCGTTGTAATGACATCCGCCCCGGCCCTGATGTAACGCTCGTGCATCTGCCGCACCGTGGCCGGGTGCGTGTAGCTGCCCGGGCCGCACCAGGCGGCCGGGTGCATCGGCACGCCCATGGCCTGAAGCTCCGTTCCAATAGCCCCGTCAAGGACGAGCACTTCACCCTGGTCGATGCGGCTCTTCAGCTTCTGATAATTGGCCATGACGCTGGTTCTCCGGTTTGGCTCACGCCGCCTTGCATTATCCTCCCATATCAAACTATTTGGACCGCGACTGCACGGCACTCCGATGGGTCCGTGACGACTCTGTTCGAGCCCGCTTCCGGCTACCAAAACTGACGACGCGCGCCGTCGTTGCAGTGGCGTCTGCTGGCTCCGTGGAGTTTGAGGTCCACAACAAGAGACCACACTCATTCGGCCGGCCCAAGTCTTGCTCGGCTGCCGTGTTGGTCTTGACGCGGCAGGCCTAAATTGA
This sequence comes from Chloroflexota bacterium, assembly GCA_026707185.1. The sequence goes on along the minus strand of JAPOXI010000044.1, from coordinate 2,899 downwards.
CCTACGGACCCAAGATTCCGAAGTACAGTAGTCGTTGGTCCACTCGCACCACTTGATGCCGCACGCGGAGCCTTGCGCCAAAAGCACAGGGCCTTCTGGCCAGGGCGTTGGCGGCTGCCGTGCTGGCCGCGTGCGACGGAACGCCCGACGAAACGGTCGTGCTGCGCCTCACCGCGCGCGCTACCACAGCCACTGAAACTCGGCTCACGACTACAGCGCTCACGCCCCATGCCGATCGGCGCCCGCCCTTGGACGAGCCGGCGAGGCCCGCTGCCACACCAACTTCGTCGGCAACGCCGACGCCTACGCCAATTCCATCACCCGCGCCGTCAGTCAGGGTGGATGCGGACGGCGTTTCCGGTCGGCTGCTGGCGGTAGTCGACGGCGACACATTCACGGTCACGGTTCCGTCGGGTGAGGTCACGGTTCGAATGCTTGGGATTGACGCGCCTGAGTTCGATGACGTCGGCCAGCGCCAGCTCGCCGAGCAGGCGAGCGATGCCCTGCGAGTCCTCATGGGCAACGGCTCATTGCGGCTGGTCGCGGACGTTGAGCCATCCGACCCCGGCGGCCGCCTGCTTCGGCACGTATACCGGGCGGATCGCCTGTTGGCCGCGGACCTGGCCCGCCAGGGCTGGGCACGGGCGCTTCCGATACCCCCGAACCTGGCGCAGATGGCGGCTATTCAGCGCGCCGTCGCCGAGGCCCGTGCCGCCAATGTGGGCATCTGGGCGCTGCACACCGCCGCTGTCGCGATAACCGTGGACAAGGTGCGGGAGGTCGCGACGCTGGCCAATACCGGATCGGCGCCGCTCGATATTTCCGGCTGGTGGCTTGTCAGCCTGCGCGGCAAACAGAGCTACCGCTTCCCAGCCAGAACCATCCTCGCCCCCGGGGCAGCGCTCCGCGTCGTCTCAGGAGGCGCCACCGGTTCATATCGCTTTCAGCAACGCAACGTCTGGAACAACAGCAGCCCCGACCCCGCCGAACTCCGACGCACTGACGGTCGCGTCGTCGCGGTCTGGGATGACCCGTTGCCGAGCCAGCCCTAGCGCGAGCGGTCTGCCAACATGCGGAATCGCCGGATCTCTGCCTGGTCGGCTCTAGGCCAATTCAACCCAAGACTCGGCGAAGGCGAGGAAGGCGCTGCTGATTGGCTGGGTGCCGACCTGGCGAGGGAACACCGCCCCGGGGATCCGCCAGCCGTTGATGTCCAGGGATGATTCCGATGCCGACATGAGGACCGAAAAGACGTCCATGGCGTCTTGTTCGCCGGGTTGCGCCAGCCGCTCGACGTGAAAGGGCGTTGCGAGATCATCCCAGACTGCGCGGACCGTCACGTCGCCAGCCGTAACCGTCTCGATCCAGCGGCGCGGAAGTTCGTCCACGAAGGTAAAGGCTCCCGCCGTGACGATAGGCAAATCGACGAGGCCCTTCAGGTCACGGTAGAGCGGACTGCCTCGCAGGTACCAGTCAAGAAGCCACGTCGCCAGGGCGGGGTTATCGGTGTAGCAAGCGTTGCGGGGGTCGGCGGCGTTGGGGTCGGCCAGCACGAATACGGCATGGCCGGGGCCATGGGGGCTAAGCCTGAGTCGGAAATGGTTGACCAGCGCCGCGTCGGAGCCGTCGGCTTCGGACTGAAGTCGAACGATGTGGTTCTCACCGGCGATGAGAACGCGGCCGGGATTGTTGATGGGTCGCTCAGGCATCCCGGCCTCTACCCTGCGCCCTGCGCGCCCAACGTCGGACGGCTCGTGCAAAGAGCAACGCGGGCGGCGTCGCGACTACCGCGCCCGCGGCCAGTCCGGCATAAGCTCCGCGCATACCGCCGTTGAGCGTGGGTTCAAACGGCCCACGCGGGTCTCCGCTTTGCAGTCCGATCAGTCCTCCCACGATCCCACCCGCGATAGCAGCGAGTGCGATGAGACAGATCGAACCTCCGAGGGCGGCGAAACGCAGGCTGCCCGTCACCTCGATGGGTCTCGAGACCTCGCAGGCGTGCGGCGGCGTCCGCCGTGGCGGAGGGCCGCGCGGCGGCGGGCCGCAACCGCCCGTCGGGCGCGGGCGGCGTCGGCCTTGGGCGGCGCTTCGGTGTCGACAACCGGTGGGTTGGGGGTGACCTGCCAGAAGTTGGCGGCTTCGGTCTCCCACGCGTCGAGAATTCGGCGGCCGATGGCACTGCCGGTGGCCTCGACGTGTTGCGCTATGAGACTCCGCAGTTCGTCGGCGGACTCAGGCGTGGCGACGCGCGACACGCTGACCAGCTCCGGATTGAAGCGCTTGAGGAACATGTCGCCGCGTTCGTAGATGTAGGCCGTCCCCGCCGACATGCCGGCGGCAAAGTTCTTGCCGGTCGGGCCGAGGACTACCACAGTGCCACCGGTCATGTATTCGCAGCAGTGGTCGCCGACGCCCTCGACGACGGTTTGCGCCCCGCTGTTGCGGACGCCAAAGCGTTCGCCGGCACGGCCGGCCACGAAGAGGCGGCCGGAGGTTGCGCCGTAAAGGACGGTATTGCCCATGATGACGTTGTCTTCGGGCGCGAAGGCGGCGTGGTCGGGCGGTCGAACGGTGATGACACCGCCGCCGAGCCCCTTGCCGACGTAGTCGTTGGCCTCGCCGATCAGGTCAAGGCGCAGACCGCGCGTGACAAAAGCGCCGAAGCTCTGGCCGGCAGTGCCGTGGAACGTAAGACGAATGCTCTCGTCCGGCAGACCGTCCTCGAAGCCGGCGCGAACGATAGTGCCGCTGAGTTGGGCGCCCACGGCACGGTCGGTGTTGGAGATCGGCAGTTCAAACTGCAGCGACACGTTGGGGAGCGCCGACTTGTCGAGGTGCTCAATAATCTGCGTGTCGAGATGAAAGTCGTGCGGCCGGTCATTGCGGTCGCGATGGCGGC
>JAPOXI010000088.1 GCA_026707185.1 Chloroflexota bacterium | reverse complement strand
ATCACCCCGTCCTCGTGGAAGCCGTAGCGCCAGTAAGCGCCCGCATACCAGGTGCGGCGCGCGCCGTTGATCTCGCCCCAGCGATCCTGCGCGTCGATGGCGGCCTGGTTGAAGATGGGATGGTGATACCTCAGACGCTTGATGACGGACTCCCCGTCGATCCAATCAGTCTGATTCAACGTGACGCAGTAGGTCTGGGGCGCGTCCAGGCGCTGCAGTCGATTCATGATGTACGTGGCGGGCACGCCGGCCGCGTGGTCCCGCGGAATGCGGTAGTTCCACGAAGCCCAGGCGCGTCGGCGATGTGGCAGGACGTCGGTGTCGGTGTGCAGCGCAACGTCGTTGGCCTGGTACTCGATGGCGCCCAGCACGTCGCGTTCCTGCGGACTGGGGTCCCGTAGCGCACCCAGTGCCTGGTCGCTGTGCGTCGCGAAGACGACATGGTCGAACCGCGCTTCGCCCGCCCCCGCAACCGCAACCGTTACGTGATCGCCGGACCGCCGAACGCCGACCACGGGTGCGCGCACATGAATGCGGTCGCGAAACGGACGAATCAGCGCTTCCACGTACCGTCGTGCGCCGCCCACGATCGAGAGCCAGTGCGGCTTCCCCCAAATGCCCAGCAACCCGTGGTTGTAGAAGAACCGAGCAAAGGTGCGAACCGGGATTCGACTGAATCTGGACGGATCGGCCGACCAGACCGCCGAGCCCATCGGCACCAGGTAGAGGTCCCTGAACACGCGCGAGAAGCCCGCGTCGTTCAGGTATTCGCCCAGGGTGCGCCGCTCGCCTGGACCAAGCAGCCCGGTCGCCAGGCGGTTGAAGCGCAGGTAATCGAGCAGCAAACGCAGAAACGCCGGACGCACCAGGTTGCGGCGCTGCGCAAACACGGCATTCAGCGACGCGCCGCTGTACTCGACCCCGCTCCGGTCGCAGCGAACCGAGAAGCTCATGTCCGAGGGCTGCGTCGGAACGCGTAGTTCGGCCAAAATGCGCCGCAACTCCGGGTAGGTGCGGTGATTGAAGACTACAAAACCGGTGTCCACGGCGTAGGTCCGTGAACCGCACGCCACGTCCACGGTATGCGCGTGGCCGCCGGGCGAGCTGCCGGCTTCGAAGATCGTGACCTGATGGCGCGGCGCCAACTCGCGGGCCGCAACCAATCCCGACACTCCTGCACCGATGACGGCGATATGCATTGCGGCCAGCCCTTCTAGGTCCGCCCGACCGGCGCCAACAAGTGATGCGCGACCACCCATTCACGGCCGTCCCGATAGGCAAAGAGCTCCTCGCAGGCGATAAAGAACAGCCGCCACCGAGCGATCCAGAGGTCGGCCAGGCTGTCGCCGTAAACCCCGCGGAGTACGTCACGAACGGCCTCACGATGCCGGTCGAGGTTTCCCAGCCAGCACCGCAACGTCCGCGCATAGTGGCGCCCGTTGACCACCTGGCGATCGACGGTCCGCACGGCCGGCGTGCAGTCATCGAACAAGCCCAGGCTGGGCATGGCGCCGCCGCTGAAAAACCAGCGCGCCATCCAACCGTCCTCCGGCTCGAAGGTGTAGGCGTGTTGCCGGTGGCTGAAGACATGCACAAAGATTCGTCCGCCCGGCGCCAGCGCGTCGGCCAGTTGCGTCAGCAAGGGACCGTGGTTGCGCACGTGCTCAAGCATCTCAACGCTGACGACTCGGTCGAACCGACCCGGCAGCTCCAGGGCCGCCGCGTTTCCGGCAGCGACCTGCACATTGAACAGGCCAAGCTCGGCGGCCCGCGCCGATATGAAGTCGCGCTGCGTGCGCGAGTTGCTCATTGCCGTGAAGCTCGCCGACGGATAGCGTTCGGCCGCCCACAGCGAAAACGAGCCCCAGCCGCTACCCAGGTCCAGCACCCGTTGCCCGTCGGCCAGCTGCGCGCGACGCGCCGTCAGCTCCAGCATCGCGTCCTCGGCTTGCGCCAGCGTCGAATTGCCATTTGGCCAGTACCCGCTGCTGTACTTAAGCCTCGGACCGAGGACCAGGCGAAAGAACGCCGTCGGCACCTCGTAGTGCTGTCGGTTGGCGGCCTCAGTCTCAACCGCGACGGGACCGTAGCGTAGTCCTGGCGGCCGTTCCGGCGAGTCAGCCCGTTCGAGCCCTCGCAGCCGGCGGCGCAGGGCGATTCGTACGCCCAGACGTAGCAGAGCGTCGGGCACCATCCCGCCGGCCGCCAGCCGTTCGAACCAGGCTTGGTCGTCAGCCACGACGGCGCAGCCCCGGGATGCGCGGCAGGAACGCCGGCGTCAATTCCACGTACTCGCGGTAGCCGGGCTTCGTGTCAACCATCGTGCGCTCCAGCATCGCCACGCCCGAAACGCGCCAGAGCAGGAATGTCATGACGATGGGGCTAACCAGCGCCCACCAAGCCCCCACGGCCAGTCCCAGACAGCCAAAGCCCCACCAGATCACCGCGTCGCCAAAATAGTTGGGGTGGCGCGTCAGGCTCCAGAACCCGCTGGAAAGGACGCGGCCGCGGTTGGCCGGGTTGGATTTGAAACGCGCCAGCTGCAAATCGCCCCCGGCTTCAAAGGCGAAGCCCGCGACCCAGAGCACCAGAGCAAGCACGTCCCACGCGCCTACCGCGGGCGGTTGCGGCGAGCTGAACGCCGCCATCAGCGGCAGTGCCACGACCCACATCACGCCGCCTTGCAGCATGAACACGGTGAAGTAGCTGCGCCACCAAAACGCGGAACCGGCATTCCGCCGGAACTCCTGGTATCGAAAGTCTTCCGGCTTGCCCCGATTGCGCCAGCCGATGTGTCCAGCCAGTCGCACGCCCCAGACAGCGACCAGCGCCAGCGTCAGCGCACTCCGCCCGGGGTCGCCCGAACCCAGCCAGACCCCGAAACCGGCCAGGACGATGAATCCCAGCCCCCAAAACACGTCAACAATTCCCGCATTGCGCAGCGCCAGGCTGAGCAGCCATACCAGGGTCATGCTCACCACAATGGCCGCTGCTGCCACTCCCAGCAGCCAGATGTCGCTCATCGCTTGAGATCGGCACACCGCCAGCGAACACCGGCGCGATCATCGGGGGTCATCGACTCAGCCCTCGTCAACCTGGTCACGCCAACGCCCGGCCAGCAGGATCCCGGCGGCGCCGACTTCAAACGCCAGCCTGATCCAGTTGGACTGCTCTTCCGCGGAGCCGTCGGCAAACATGAACGGCGCTCGCACGGCCGCGATGGCCAAGTAGACAAGACCAAGCACGCGTTCTGCGGGCCTTCGAAGAACGAGCGGCGCCACGCCCAGCGCAACAAACACTCCGCCCATCGCCGCTCGGATCTCGGTGATACCGCGCGCCGCATCCGGAGCCAGCCCGGTAAATCCGCTGACGCTCTCCGGCTTCACGACCAGCACCAGGCCGGACGCAACCGTGGCGGCCAGAACGAGAAATCGCAACAGACGCAGGAGCATTGGCAGGTCCTTCATGGTCTCGGCCGACTCCAGGCTCACGTCTCAATCCTAGAGTGGGCCGCCCACGCGGCGCGATTCCGTATGTATTCATCCGGTCGGAGGTCCAAGTTTGACACCGAGTATTGCCGAGTGATAGATAACAGTCCCGATGAAGGATTCGTGTAGGGATATTTCGTCCCAGAATCATCGGTTTCGTGCGGCTCGGTTGCGCAGGGAGGAAGCCATGGACCGACAGAGACACGTAAGCAGGCGCTCGCTTCTGAAACTGGCGGGGGCCGGGGCGCTCGGCACGGGAGCCGCCATTGCGCTGGCGGCCTGTGGCGAAACGCAGATCGTTGAGGTTCCGGTTGACCGCGTTGTTACTCAGATCGTCGAGAAAGTCGTAACTCAGCAGGTTCCGGTGACAAAAGTAGTTGAAAAGATTGTTACGCAGCAAGTGGCGGTCGAAGTCCAGAAGGAAGTGCCGGTCGAAGTGCAGAAGATCGTGACTGTTGAGGTCGCTCCGCAGCGGCCGCCGGTCACGTTGGTTGCCTGGTACAACCAGATCGAGTACACCAAGCCGGCCTGGGACAATATTTCATCTGCCTATACGGCCCAAAATCCCCACGTCACGCTGAAGGCCAACGGCGTGCCGCACCCCGACGCGGTCACCAAGTACCTCACCGCCCTGGCCGGCGGGGAGACTATGGACATCGTCTACGTTCACCCGGAGACGAACTCGGTGCTTGCGGCCCGCGAAGCCGTGCAACCGCTGGACGCCTTCTGGAATAACGACTCCGAGTTTCCGCTCGGCGATTTCTACGAGGGCTTGATGCTCCAGCATCAGTACCTGGATGGACACTTCTACGCCATTCCCATGCAGCACGCGCCGATCCTGCTGATTTACAACCGGGACGCGCTTGCGGAGCTCGGCATCGGCGATTTGTGGGAAATGGACAAGGAAGGCAAGTGGACGATCGACGTTCACACCGACATCCTGGAACGAGGCGTCGCCGGCGAGGGCGAAAGCCAGACGTGGGGCGGCCGGGAGATTCCGGCAGCTCTCAAGATCTACTACCTCTGGGTGTGGGGCTTCGATGGCAGCGTCTGGAACGAGGACGCCACCGCCACGCACCTGAACGAGCAGGGCTCGGTGGAAGCTTTCGAGTACATCACCCGTTTGATCACCGATGAGCTGGTCCCCTCGCGCGACTTCTCGCGGGCGTTCCCGGGCGGCGCCGAGGGCATGTTCCTCAGCGGCAATCTACGGACCTACTGGGGCGCCAAGTGGACCACCACCAAGGTTCCGGATGACATCAACGCGGGTATCGTGCCGCCGTACAAGATGCCCAACGGCACCAACACCAACCGCGACGCCACCAACGCCTACGGCATCCACGGGGCCAGCGACAACCCCGAGGAGGCCTGGGACCTGCTGAAATACATGACGACCGAAGGCGTGGTCGAGATGTACAAGGTCGGATTTACGGCGCCAACGCGGAAGTCGCACGAGGATCTGGCCGTCTGGCTCAATTCGCTGGCGCCGTGGGAAGACCCGGCGGTCCACCGCGCGGCCGTCGAGCGCTATGACCGGGTGTTCTTCCACCCCGTCCGCTACGGAGAGATCAACACCGACTTCGTGCTACCGGCCGTGGACGGCGTGATTCTTGGCGAGGAGACGGTCCAGGAGGCCATGGACAGGATCACGCCGGGAATCGACGAACTGCTCAACGAGCCGATCTAGCGCCGATCGTGCAGCCGGCAGGACTGAGCTTGGCTGTGAAGCCCGGCGCCCGCACCGGCGGGCGCCGGGGCTTCACTCACACGTGGGCCTCTCCGCGTGGCTAGCTACACGGCTCAACTGCGACCCACCCCGCCAGCCAAAACGGGCCTGCGGTCCATCCGCTGGCGCCGCCACCTGATCGGGTACCTGTTCATTAGCCCGTGGATCGCGGGGTTTGCCCTTTTTACGGCCTTCCCCATGATCTACTCGCTCTTCCTCAGCTTCACCAAGTACGACCTGTTGGGACCACCCGAATTCGTCGGCTTCAGCAACTTCGAACGCATGGTGTCGGATCACCTATTCCTGACGGCGCTGGGGAACACGGCCTTCTACACCCTGCTGGCCGTACCGATCCAGCTTCTGCTGGCGCTCATCATGGCGCTGCTGCTCAATCAAAAGCTGCGCGGAATAAATGTGTTCAGGACCGCCCTTTACCTGCCAACGGTCACGCCCACGGTGGCCTTTGTCGTGCTGTTCGTGTACATGTACAACCCCGAGTTCGGCATTTTCAACGCGATTCTCGGCTGGTTCGGCATCCCCAAACTTGGCTGGCTCACCGACCCCAATCTGGCCAAGGCAGCCCTCATCATCATGAGCCTGTGGCATGCCGGCGGCCCGATGGTCATCTTCCTGGCCGGCCTGCAGGCCGTACCGGAAACGTTGGTCGAAGCCGCCTCAATCGACGGCGCCGGCAAGCTTCGGCGGTTCTGGCACGTCACGGTTCCCATGATCAGCCCTGTGATCTTCTTCAACCTCGTCCTCGGAATCATCGGCTCATTCCAGGTCTTCGCATCCGCCTATATCGCGACCAACGGCGGCCCCAAACACGCCACGCTGTTCTACGTCCTCTGGATGTACCGCCACGCATTCGAGAATTTCCGCATGGGATACGCCGCCACCCTCGGCTGGGTGCTCCTGGGCGTGATCCTGGTCTTCACGCTGATCCAGTTCGTCGTCAGCCGCCGCTGGGTCTACTACGAAGGCGAAGGGGCCTAGACTGGTGCGGCGAATCAGCCAGATTTCTTTCCAAGCCGCCGACGCCAGTACCAGGCAGCGCACGCTCCGTGCCTACGTGTGGATCGTCTTCGGTCGCCTCGTCGGTTACGCCGCGCTCTTGCTGGTGGCCGTGATTTCATTGCTGCCCCTGGCATGGATGGTCTCGACCTCTTTGAAGGCCTTCGGCCGCGAGTTCCTGTTTCCACCCCAGTGGATCCCAAACCCTGTCGTGTTCGGCAACTATCTCACGGCGTTTGAGACTTCGAATCTGGCACGCTATTTCGGAAATACCTTGATGATTGCGGTCCTTGCAACGCTCGGAACCGTAATAAGCTCGTCGCTGGTTGCCTTTGGCTTCGCCAGGCTTGAGTTCTTTGGCAAGCGCGTGTTATTCATCATCTTGCTATCCACGTTGATGCTGCCTGGCATCGTGACCCTGGTCCCTACATTCGTCCTCTTCAAGACCCTCGGTTGGATCGATACACCGTTACCGCTTATCGTTCCCTGGTGGTTCGGCGGCGGCGCATTTGGTGGCGCGTTCTTCGTCTTCCTGATCCGTCAGTTCATGCTTCAGCTACCGCGCGAACTGGACGAGGCGGCCCTTGTGGATGGGGCCTCCTATTTCCGTATCTACTGGCGGATCATGCTCCCGTTATCCAAGCCCGCGCTGGCCGCCTCGGCCATCTTCTCTTTTATCCATCACTGGAATGACTTCCTCAATCCCCTGATTTTCCTGAACAGCGAGGAGTGGCGCACGCTGGCGCTGTACCTGCGCTTCTTTCTGTACACCGAAGCCGGGGGCGGCGCTGGACTCACCCGCTGGAACCTTATGATGGCGGCATCCGTCGTCATGCTTGTTCCCGTCCTTGTCATCTTCTTCTCGGCTCAGCGCTACTTCATTCGCGGCGTCGCGCTGACCGGGATCGCCGGGCGATAAGCCCCGTGGACTTCAGTGCTGCAGCCGACAGGCCCGATCAAGCGTCCGCTGTTGGACGCCGGGCTGCCTGAGAATAGGAGCGACCCATGGCTACCGAGGCCGCCGACAAGCGCATCACCGGCTACCCGAACGATCCGCCGCGCGAACGCAAGGCGCTCAATCTCACGACCTACGAGTACGAATTCCCGTTCAACTACCCCAACGTGCTCGTGGACCGCGTGTGGGTCGGCGGCGAACGTCACGGCATCGAGCTCTTTCCGATTAAGACGACCGACGGCTCCACCGCCACCACGCAGACCCCGTCCGACTGGATCGTCATCGAGGAAGATCACCCGATGGTGCAGGTGGCCGTGATCGGCAGCGCCTGCACTCCGCCTGGATCCATCCTGGTCGAGTGCGACACCATCGATAATTTCAGGCACGAGGGCGAGAACGAACGCGCCGTGTCCGCGCGCTTCAGGGTCGACAACCTGTGGGGGATGCACCTGCGCGCTGATCTGCTACAGCAGGGTGGTTCCTACCACGCGCTGCCAGTCGCCGGCATGAGCTGCGCGGTGTTCGAGATTCCACCCTCCCACCGGGTTCGCGTCGCCGGCATGGGCGCCATCCCCGCCTGGTCCGAGGACGGCTACCCCGACGACGTGCACTACTCCGTCCGCTACATACGCACCACCATCGCCGAGGACTACTAACGCAACCGTGGTGGCGGGGCCGCCCGCGGAAGCGCGCCCAGCGACCGCACGGTAAGCTCACGCGTAAAGTTCAGCGTCGAAGTGGTTGGCGCTGCGCAACGACCCCCGGACAAGGATCGGTATGGCGCTAGCCGAACAGCCAGCGACGCAAGCGCAAAGGCGACGTACCCGCCTCTTTGGCTGGACGTGGCGTGAGACTCAGGGATTCCTGTTCGTCCTTCCCTGGCTGTTCGGTTTTCTCGTCTTTATTGCCGGGCCATTCTTTTTCTCCTTCTTCGTCAGCCTCACCGAATGGCGCTTCGTCGGTGACCTGAAGTGGTTGGGGCTGGAGAATTACGCGCGGCTCCTCTCCGCCGAGGACCAAAGATTCGTCCAGGCGGTGTACAACACCACCTACTACGTCGTCTTCCACGTGCCCGGTGTTCTGATCATCTCGTTCGCGATCGCCGGACTGCTCAACCGCAAAGTCCGGGGCATCGCCATCTACCGGACGTGCTTTTACCTTCCGTCCATCACGACGGGTGTGGCCACGGCCGTACTCTGGTTCTGGGTCCTGCAGCCCAATGGCCTTCTGAACAACTTCATCGACATCGTGTTGGGGCCCTTCGGAATTGAAGGACCCAACTGGCTGGGCTCCACCACGTGGGCAATGCCGGGGCTGATCATCATGAGCTTCTGGACCGTTGGAACAACGATGATCATCTTCCTCGCCGGCTTCCAGGGCATTCCTCAACACCTCTATGAAGCCGCCGAGATTGACGGCGCCGGCTGGTGGGGCAAGGTTCGTAACGTCACGCTTCCCATGATGACCCCGCAGATCTTCCTGACCTCGGTGCTTGGCGTTATTGGGTCGTTCCAGGTCTTTACCGCAGCTTTGATCATCACCGAGGGCGGGCCGGCCGACGCCACACTTTTCGTGCTCCTACACCTCTATCAGATCGGATTCAGGGCGTTCAATATGGGGTATGCGTCGGCTATCGCCTGGGTTCTCTTTCTGATCATCATGTTTTTCACAATCGTGCAGTTCGTCATCGCAAGTCGCTGGGTCTACTACGAGGGCCAACGCGCCGAATAGCAACTCGCCGTCCGCAAGTCGATAGGCTGGCGTCGTAGGTCTCCGCCGGCAACGGAAGCGAGCCTGACATGCGGCACATCGGGACCTTGTCTGACCGACAGACGGCGATAGAGCGGCTCAGGGAAACGAAGCGTCGCGGAGCCGAGTGGCTGCTGGCCCGCGTCGATCCCGACGGCACGGTTGGCCCGCGCAACGAGGGCTTCCGGTTCTATCGCCTGCCGTGGACCCTCACGGTGTCCGGTCACACGCAGGCTGCCTCGGCCGTCTGCGGCTGGATTCGCGAACACATGGTCACGTCGGACGGCGACTTCGATCGCGGCCACCGGAAGCTCTACGACGCCTACGCCTACCGCAACGCCACGCTGGTCTACGGGGCCCACATGGCCCGCCAGTTCGACCTCAGTTCTCGCGGTCTGGCATTCATCCTCACCATGCAGGACCAGCGCTCCGGCGGCTTTGCCAACGACCGTGACCCCGACGGAACCCTGGGCGACGTGATGGATCTGCCCTACACCTGCGGCTGCGGCCTGGCCTGCCTGGCCCTCGGCCGGCTTGACGAGGCTCGAGGCGTCTACCAGTTCCTGGAGAGGGTCTGGAACGCGCAGACCGAAATGCCCGACCGCATGTATTACTCCTTCTCGCGAGGCCGGCAGGCCGTAATCACCACCTATGACAAGAGCGACCAGTTCTGGCACGTCGTCGAGTCACAAGAACCACGGCCACAGCGCTGGACCGTGGGCGGCTTGTCGGCCGCCTTCCTCTGCCGCCTGTACATGGTCGATCCCAACCCCGACTACCTCTCGCTGGCGCGCGAGTTCCAGCAGTTCTCCGTCCAGAGCACGCCGCGACAGTTTGAGTTCCCACAAGTCTGCAAGAGCGGCTGGGGCGCCAGTCTTCTCTTTCAGGTCACCGGCGAGGAGCAATACGCCGCCTGGGCCGTCAAGCTGGCCCACTGGTTCGCCGACACGCAGTCCGCCGACGGCTCGTGGGTCTTCGACGACCGCCCCACCGAAGGCCGCACCCTGGAGTTGACCGCCGAGTTTGTCGCGCACGTCGACACCATCATCGGCTGCCTGGCAAGCCGTCCGTGACTACCACAACCAGCGCGGTGCTCGTGGCCCAGGAAGAGTTCGAGCTACGCGACTTTCCGAATCCTGAAATCGGCGGAGACGACGGCCTGCTGCGGATGGAACTGGCCGGCGTCTGCGGGAGCGACGTGCTGCACTGGGGTGGACATTCCGCCGTGAGCCGCAACCTGCCCGCCATCCTGGGCCACGAAGTCGTGGGCCGGATCGAGCACATCGGTCGGCATGCCGCGAAACGCTGGGGCGTGGCCGCTGGCGATCGGGTGATCGTAGAAGCCAGCTTCGGCTGCGGTCTGTGTGAGCTGTGTCTTCGCGGCAGCTACCAGATGTGCTCAGCCGGCCAGGGATACGGCGGCCGCATTTCGGCAGCGGTTCCCCCCCATCTCTGGGGCGCCTATGGCCAGCACCTCTACCTGCCGCCGCGCGCCCGCGTGCATCCCATCGACGACGCTATTTCACCCGAAATCGGAGTTGTCATCGGAGCGGTCCTGGCCAACGGCGTGCGCTGGGTTCAGACCATCGGCGGAGCCGCGATCGGCGACACCGTCGTCGTATTCGGACCCGGCCCGCAAGGGCTGGCTGCCGTCATTGCCGCCCATGCCGCTGGCGCCGAGCGAATCATCGTGGTCGGGCAGACCGGCGACGAGGCTCGCCTGACCTTCGCCCGCGACTGCGGCGCAACTGACACGTTGGCTTTTGGCCAAGACACCGTCGACGCCATCGCCGACGTCACCGGCGGACGCCTCGCCGACGTCGTGATTGATGTCACCGGCAGCGCGGCTTCGCCCGCAGTGGCGGCCGAGACCGTACGCCCGCTGGGCACCTTCGTCATGGCCGGCTCCACGGCCGCTGCCAGCGTCTCGCTCCCCTGGAACGAACTGGTACGCAAGGAAGTCCGCGCCCAGGGCGTCAACAGCCACGACTTCGCCGCCGTCCGCGCCGCCATCGCCCTCGCCGCCTCCGGCCGCTACCCTCTCGAGCGCATGGTCACCCACCGCTTCCCGCTCAGATCCACCGGCGATGCTCTAAGCCTGATCCGCAACGCCGCAGCCTGCGACGGCGTGATCAAAGCCGTGATTGACCCGTTAGATCAGGGAGGCTGGCAGCCGATCCGCTCCGCAGAAACGAGCTAAGCCGAAGGAGTCCGCATGCCACGTGAAGTCGTTTCAACGGACGGCCGGTCATTTGGATATCGGGACTGCGTTCTTCCCGAGCTTGGCCCACTCGACGTGCGCGTTCGCGTGGAGTTCGCGGCACCAAAACACGGCACCGAGCTTCACTCGCTGACCGGGAACCCACATCACCGCAAGCAGTGGGACGAAGAATTGCGCATGTATCTCCCACGGGACGAACCCCTCCCACTGACCGAGCGTCCGGTCGGAAACATGGTGGTCGGCTCCGTGACTGACGTGGGATCGGAAGTCGCCGCCGTCTCGCCGGGGGACCGCGTCTTCGGGTACGGATCGATCCGCGAGCAACATCAGTTGCCGGAAGACTCGTGGAGACCCCTGGGCGGCCTGTCCGAATGCGACGCCGTATGCTCCGATCCGGCCCATGTGGCCCTGGTGGCCGTTCGCGACGGGAACGTGCGCATCGGCGACGCCGTAGCCGTGTTCGGTATGGGCGCCATCGGCTTGATGACCGTCCAGATCGCCGCCTGCAGCGGATCCACAGCCGTGATTGCAGTCGATCCGATCGAGAGCCGCAGAACACGGGCCCTGGCGCTCGGGGCCGACCTGGCCGTGGACCCGGGCGCCGAGGACGCGGGATTACGGATCAAGCGAGCGACTGACAATCACGGCGTCGATGTGGCCATCGAGACCTCCGGCAACGCCGCCGCGTTACACGAAGCCATCCGTGCCATTCGCCAGTGCGGCACCATCGTGCACGTGCCCTACGGTCCAAAGGACGCCTCGACGCTGCATCTGGACGAGGAGTTTCACGTCAACCGGCCGACCATCATTGGCAGCCAGGCCGTCTGGCGGAATCCGGACCGTTCCTACCCGCTCTGGGATGAAGAACGAGCTCGCGTCACGGCCATTGAGCTGTTTCGACGCGGCCTGATTACCTCTGAAGGCATCGTCACACCCATCGTTGATTTCCGTGACGCGGCTCAGGCGTTGACCGACGGCCTCTCCGCCCCCGACCGGGCAATCAAAATCGGAGTGCGAATCCCATAGTTCGAGCGAGCTGACGCTTCGCCGGCTGTGGCTGTCAACTCGGTCACACCGCGGCGGCCGGGTTCATTCGAGTCGCGGCGACCTCCATCCGTCTCACGCTTGACGACCACTTCATTTCGTGGCCTAATCTTTAGCTAGTTGTCAATTCTTGGTAGAACCACTTTGGTTCTGGCCTGATCGGGGGGCGATTTGAAGGCCAACATCACACGACGCCGAGTTCTCATAGGCGCAACCGGAGCGATCAGCGCGCTCGCGCTGGCGGCCTGCGGCGAGACGCAGGTCGTGACCAAGGAAGTCCCCGTCGACAGGGTCGTAGTCAAAGAGGTTGAGGTCGAGAAGATCGTCACGCAACAGGTCGAAAGGGTCGTCACCCAGGAGGTCGAGAAGATCGTCCGTCAGGAAGTTCCGGTCGAAAAGATCGTGGAGGTCAAGCAGGTCGTCGAAGTCCCGGTCGAGAAGGTGGTCGAAGTCGAAAAGGTCGTCACCAAGGAAGTACAGAAAATCGTCGAGAAAGTCGTCCAAGTCGCACCACAGGCGCCGCCAGTGAAGTTCGTCTTTCACTCCGACCACACCTCCGGTCCGCGCGGCGCCGCCATGGGCTGGGCGTTGGACAACTTCGCCCAGGAGTTCCCCAACATCGACGTGAAGTTCGTCCTCTCGCCCGACGCGAACCAGGAAATGATCGCCATCATGATCGCCGCGGGTACGCAGCCCGAGG
>JAPOXI010000059.1 GCA_026707185.1 Chloroflexota bacterium | reverse complement strand
TCGGCCGAAGACGCCCGAATCTGCCTCTCCCCTTGGAGAGGGTGAAGATCGGCGTCCCCTTGATTGGATTGAGACCAAGCACATTTGCTATTCCCCGGGGCGGGAGCAAAGGCAGTCGCGCCCTGGAGGACGAGGGGCGTTAGGCAAAGGTCTCCCAGAGGGAGAGGGAGAGAGAACGGCCGCGGCTCTGGGGACGACGGGCCAACTGCAAGGGTCTCCACAGGGAGAGGGAGCAAGAGCCGTCGCAGCTTCGAGGAGGCTGGGCGTCGTGCGAGGGTCCCCGCGGGGAAAGAGCGATTGTGACCAGGCCCTCCTGAGTGAGCAGCGGGGCAACGCGACCTCGCGCTTTGGGCGGACACGCGGAGGAGGCCTAGGGCGGGGCTAAGATTGTTGGCAATGCCATTTGTGTGGGCGGCCGGACGCCGGCTGTCGCACAGCACACTCAGAGATCTGTCCGTGCCGTCGAACTTCACGCCGGAAAACCTGGAGATCGTGTTTCTCTCATTCGAGGGGCCGGACCAACCCTACTCACAGGCCGGGGGGCTTGGGGTGCGGGTGGCGCAGTTCACGCGCTCGCTGGCGAGGCAGGGGTTCAACACGCATCTGATCTTTGTTGGGGATCCCGAACGTCCCGGATACGAAGTGCAAGAGGGCGGCCGGCTGCATTTGCACCGATGGTGCCAGTGGCTCAGCACGCACCATAGGGGCGGGGTGTACGAGGCCGAAGTCGAGAAGGTTCACGACTTCCAGGACTCCGTGCCGGCGCACGTGACGTTTGCTATTGCAGCGCCGGCCGTGGGCGAGGGGCGCTCGGTGGTCGTGATGGCAGAGGAATGGCACACGGCGGATGCGCTGTCGCGGCTGAGCGATTCGCTGCACTTCAACGGGATTCGGCAGAACTGTGTGCTGGTTTGGAACGCGAATAACGACATGTCGTTCAACCGCATGAACTGGGACCGGATCGGTTACGTGGCGGACTTTGCGGCGGTCTCAAAGTACGTCAAACATCAGATGTGGGACTGCGGCGTCAATCCGGTGGTGATTCCGAATGGGGTGCCCGAGGAACGACTGGAGACGGTGGACCCGGACGCGGTGGCGGCGTTTCGGCGGGCGATGGACTGCGACGCGTGGTTCTTCAAGATCGGACGGACGGACCCTGACAAGGGATGGCTGGAAGCCGTGGAGGCGGTGCACAGGCTGCGCGCGCAGGGTGTAAACGCCCGGCTGGTGATCAAGCCGGGCGCGTATGAGGCGCATGGCGACGAGGTTTACCGGCACATGGTGTGGCGAGGACTGGAACGCGCGGAGGTGGCGACCGAGGACCCCTCGGTGCCGGGGATTGCCACGGCGCTGGGGGCGGCGCCGGAGGCGGCGGTGCTGGATCTGCGATTCTTCGTCCCAGACGAGGTTCTACCGGTTTTCTACGCCGCGGCGGACGGCGCACTGGCCAACAGCGGATACGAGCCGTTCGGGCTGGTGGGGCTGGAGGCGATGGCGGCGGGCGGGATTGCGTACGTGGGGTCCACCGGCGAGGACTATGCGCGGCCGCTGCAGAACTGCGTAGTGCTGGACGATGCGGCGGATCCGGATGAGATCGTTCGGTTTGCACTGCAACTGAAGGATGACCAGGAGCTCAATGCGTCGATTCGCGCTGGGGCACGTCGGGCAGCGGAGCTGTTTACCTGGGAAGCCGTGACGCCGATTTTCCTGACCCGGATGCGCCACCTGGCGGCCGGGCAGGACGTGGTGGTCGGTTAGCATTCGGGGAGCGCCAGCCGGCCGCCCGACCCCAACGATCGCGCATTTCCAATCGCCGAAACCCTGGTTATCTACACGCTGATTCACCAGCCGCGACGGGTGCGCATTCCGGCGGTTCCGATTCCGCACGGGGCGGACGCGGCGACGATTGAAGCGGCCCTGTTCGACGACGAGTTGAACCAGTTTTACTTCGAGAAGGTGGCGCGCTGGTGCTACCGGCCGGCAATCAAGCAGTGGCAGGCATTGCTGGATCGGGGGCTAGCGCTGGGGCTTGGGATTCCGTTGTCGACGCTGCCGCAGTTCGAGACGTGGGATCCGGAACTGCTGGTGGACCTAAAGACCTTGATGGGTCACGAGAACTGCGAGCCGGTGGCGACGGAGCCGTATCACGCGGTGAGCATGCTGCTGGACCTGCCGCTGTTTGCGCGGGGGATGGAGCGTTCGGCGGACGGACTGAACGACTTGTGCGGGCAGCGGCCGCGGGTGGCGGATACGACCGAGATGCTGATGTCGTCGGACATTGCGCGGACGCTGGGGCGCGTGGGGTTCGAGGCGGGGTTCGTGGACGGGCGGCCGTGGATCATGGAGTGGCGGAGCGCGGCGCACCTGTACAAGGAACGGGGCGGGCTGCCGTTGCTGGCCCGGCATTTCGACCTGAGCGACGACGTGGGATACCGGTTCTCGAACCAGAGTTGGGACGGGTGGCCGCTGACGGCGGAGCGGTACGCCGACTGGGTTGCGTCGACACCGGGGGATTTGGTGACGCTGGCGTGGGACTTTGAGACGTTTGGCGAGCACCACAACATGGACACGGGCGTTTTCGAGTTCCTGGATGCGCTGCCGGACGAACTGGCGAAGCGCGGGGTTCAATGTTTGACGCCCAGCGCGGCCGTTGAGGCGTTTGGCGGCGATGCGCATGATTTGCCGCTGTCGCCGTTTCCGGCTACGTGGGCGGGGCAGCATGGAGGCCTGGAGTTCTTCCTGGGGAACCATGCGCAACAGGCGGTGTTCCGCCTGATGACGGCGGCGTACGGCACGGCGCAGCTGACGGAGGACCCGGCGTTGATCGACCTGGCGCACTTGCTGTTGCAGTCAGACAACCTGCACTGGTTGCAGTGGGTCGGGCGGGAAGGCTCGGAGGCGGACGTTTCGGCTTATTTCACGCCGGGGGAGTGGATGTGGCTGGGCGCGGACCGCTTGCTGTGGGAGCACCAGCGGGTGTACATCAACTTCATCGACGCGATCAGCTAGCGAGGCGGGAATGGACGAGGTTTACCTGGGGCCGACACAGACGACCGTGCCGAAGATTGGGCTGGGGACGGCGCGATATTTCGGCGGGCGCGGCGTGCTTGTGAAGGGGATGGCGGCGGGTCTGCGGCTGATCGACACGGCGGAGTCGTACAACGCCCGCGGCGATGAACCCGGGCAGGCCGAGTTGCAGGTGGGCAAGGAGCTTGCGGGGCACTGGGATCGGGTGTTTATTGCCACGAAGATCTCGCCGCGAAACCTGAAGGCACGGGACGTTCCGGTGCATGCGCTGGCGAGCGCGCGGCGGCTGGGCGTGGAGGTGCTGGACCTCTACCAGATTCATGGACCGAACCCGTCGATTTCGATTGGCGAGACGATTGGCGCGCTGGAACGGTTGGTAGACGAGGGGCTGATCCGGTTCATTGGGGTCAGCAACTTCTCGGCGGACCAGTTGAAGGCGGCGCAGGACGCGGCGCGGCGGTATCCGATCGTGTCGAACCAGATTCGGTACAACCTGTTTGAGCGCGACGTGGCGGAGGACGTGCTGGAGTATTGCCAGGAGACGAAGGTCACGGTGATTGCGCACACGCCGCTGGCGCTGGCGGATTTCGACGGGCATCCGGGGTCGGGGGCGTTGCGCGAGGTCAGCCGGGCCGCGGGGCGGACGCCGGCGCAGGTGATGCTGAACTGGCTGGTGGGGCAGGACGGCGTGATTGCGATTCCGAAGACGGACCGGCGGGAGCGGGTGGCGGAGCTGGCGGGGTCCGTGGGTTGGGAACTGGACCCGGATCAGCGACGTGCCCTGGACGCGTGCGCCTGACGTCACTCGCGACCTACTGAACACCAGGACGGGACAGACTTCTATGCGTATTGCGATGGTGGTGTGGGAGTACCCGCCGCATGTGGTGGGCGGGCTGGGGACGTATTCGGGCGCGATGGCGCCGGCACTGCGGGCGGCGGGGCACGACGTGCAGGTGTTTGCGGCGTTGCGGGACGGCGACGAACCGGATCCGCAGCCGGATACGCATTGGGCACGCCAGCTGGACCTGAGCCCGACCTATTTGGGCGTCTACAACCAGGAGGCGTCGAGTTGGGGCGCGTTTTTTGGGGAGCTGTACTCGACGAACATCCTGTGGGCGGATGCGGTGCGGGCCGAGCACAGGCGGCGTCCGTTCGACGTGATCGCGGTGCATGACTGGCTGGGGGCGCCGGCAGGATTGACGCTGGCGCGGCACGTGGACGCGCCGATCGTGTTTCACGTGCATAGCGCCGAGTGGGGGCGGCAGCCGGGCGGGCCGTCCCCGATCGTGTCGCAGTGGGAAACGGCGGCCGGCAGGGCGGCGGACGCGACGATCACGGTGAGCCAAGCGATGGTCCGCGACTTGATTACGCACGGCTGGGACGCGGAGCGGGTGCACGGCGTCTGGAACGGGGTGGACACGGAGAGGTTCTCGCCCGACGCGGCGGGGGGGCCGGAGCTAAAGGCTCACTATGGGTTGCCGGACGACGCGCCGGTGGTCTTTTTCATTGGGCGGTTGACGGGCGTGAAGGGCGCGCGGCCGTTGATTGAGGGGTGGCCACGGGTGGTGGCACAGCATCCAGAGGCCCAATTGCTGGCCCTGGGAACGGGGGATCAGGACGATGAGATTCGGGGGCTGGTGGCCAGTCTTGGGGTGGAGGACTCGGTCACGTTGCGGACGGAGTGGGTTTCGGAGGCCGAGCGCATTGCGCACTTCATGGCCGCCGACCTGGTGGTGTTGCCTTCAACGTACGAGCCGTTCGGGATCGTGTGCCTGGAGGCGATGGCGTGCGGAAAGCCGGTGGTGGTTGGAGCGCGGGGTGTCGTGGGATTTCGAGAACAGGTGATGAATGAAGGGCCGAACCAGTGCGGGTTGCACGTTAATGGGGCCGATCCGGCGGACATTGCGTGGGGGATTGGCGAGGCGCTGAGCGATGGCGAGCGGATGCGGCGCTGGGGCGAGAACGGGCGGCGGCGTGTGGTGGAGATGTTTACGTGGGAACGGTGTGCGGTGCGGACGGCGGAGGTGTACGGGCGGGTTGGCTGAACGGTGGAAGCACCGGCCGGATGTCCGCTTCGGGGACCAGCAGTTTGGCGCTCCGATTCTGACTTCGGCAGCGCGCCTTTCTTGCGTCGCCGCTGGCGAATTCCCGAAGGGAGACTGACGCGATATCTCAGCACGACCCGGTCAAAGTAATGGCGGATGCCGAGTTGAGGGCTATTCGGGCCTAGATTCCCCTGTCGCCACAACGCTCGGGCGCGAGAGTTCCTGAAGCGAGGTGGGCATAGACGCCAAGGCGGATGCTTGTTGCTCCTGGCGGCCCTCGATGCGGGCCAGAGCCTGAGCCATTTCGAACTGGCGAGCTTCCAGTCTGTCGAGACGGGCGCCGGGGTCAGCACGCAGGTCGCGGAGGTCGCCGCGCAACACCTGTAGCTCGGCGGCATGCTGCTGCGCCATGAGTTCGAGACGTGCGTCCAGGCTGCGCCAGATGGCGACAGCCAAACCAGCTAAACCAACGAACAGGGCCCCGCCCGTGCCCAGAATCGTCCACGCTTCGGCGCTCATGCGGCGACGCTCTGGCGGGGTCGGGCATCGGCTTCAACGTATCACGCTGCCGCCAACCAGCGGTCCCGTGCGGATGCGTCAGCTGGTGGGCGTGGGCTGGGACTCAGTTGCGGTAGGCGACGTCCCGGTTTCAGGCGCGTCGACTAGAGGTCCACGGGCCAACGCGCTCGCGAAAATGGCCTGGGTCAAGACGTCGACTCGCGCATTGACCGCGCGGATCTCGGCGCGAGTCTCGGTCCGAAGGTCTCGGATATCGGACTTCAGCCAGGCCAGCGTCCCGCCCACGACGGCCAGCAGAAGAGGTAGCACGATGCCGGCGATCGCCAGCAGATCGGCAGTTTCGAGGGTCACGGGGCGGGCTTCCAAGGGCTGGATCGCGTACGGGTCCAACGTACCACGCCGATATACAAGTGGCTGGAACCTGAAGGAGACGTTGCTGTCACGAGGACTGGCCAATCGCATGCGCACCTAGAATGCGGGCGGTGCGTGGTGGATGGGCCCGGTGATGCAGAGTTTTCTGAGATCCCTGTTTGGCGCGGAGGATGCGGCCGAGGGCCGTGGCGGCGCGGCGGCGGGCGATGGCCCGGCGGCGTTTGGCGAGCACATCGTTCTCGAGAATTCGGAGCTTGAGATCCTGGGTGAGCGATTCGCACGGCGGGACCTGGGAGCCGGCCAGTTTCGGGCGGTGCCGGCGGCGGTTCGCGCGGAACTGGGCGGGTTCGGGGACGAGGCGCCGGACGCGGCGCGGTTGGTGCCGACGCGGGACGAGGTCTTTATCCGGATAACCGCCTCGATGGCTGAGATTCTGCAGCGAATGGCGCAGATCGAGGCCAATCCGCACCTGCGGACGTTCGTGCTGCTGACCGGTCCGACCGGCTGCGGCAAGACGACGATGGTCAAGACCTACTGTCACCTGGCCAACGAGCCGTGCGTGGAACTGACGTTCAGCGGCGACACGACATTGGCGGATTTCTTTCAGCGGACGGAGGTCGTGCGCGGCGATACGGGGCAATCGACGGTGGCGGCGCTGGGTCCGGCCGTGCAGGCGATGTTGCACGGGCACAAGCTGCTGATCAACGAGATCAACATGCTGCCGCCGGACCTGGTGAGCGCGCTGACGCAGGCCATGGATACGGGGCGGCTGGTGATCTCGGGGACGGACCTGGGGAACATCGAGATCGAGGTGCACGAGCAGTTCGGAGTGTTTGCCACGGCGAACCCGAACTACGTGGGCGCCGCGGAGATCGGACGGGCGTTGCAGCGGCGGTTTGGCTGGGGGCTGGGGGCGATTCCGATGGGATTTCTGCCGCCGGACGAGGAAGCCGAGGCGGTGGCCTTTGAATTCGGGCGGCTGGAGCTGGCGGAGGCGCTGGACCTGCGGGCGAATCCGTCGATCGTCGAACGCCTGGTGGGCGTGGCCGGCCAACTGCGCGGGCACGACGAGCTGGGCGGAGCGATGCGGGACCGGATCTCGACGCGTTCGCTGGTTCACTGGCTGGCGCTGGGGCATGCGACGGGGCTGCCGCTAGCGGAGATAGGGGCGCAGGCGGTGCTGTCGATCGCACCCGACGACCTGATGCAGCCGGTGGCGGAGACGACGCGGCAGGCGCTGGGACGGGCGGTGGCGTCCACGGCGTATCCGGACGAACTGCGGCAGGCGTTGCTGAATATCGAGCGACCGGATGCGGGGGCGGCGGTGGCGCTGCCGCCGCCGACACCGGTGGTCGGATCCAGGTCGGTGGACGCTGGTTCCGGCGTAACGCTGGACCTGGCGGGCGGGCGCAAGGTGCGGGTCCGAGGTCAAGCGGACGGTCCGCCCGCGATCGAGAGCGCCAATGGAACGGACGGCGTGGCCGTGGACGAACTGCGGCGGGCGCTGCGGGCGGAGTACGGGCTGAACCTGGCGTCGTCGCTCGGGCACGTGCCACCGGCCCGCAGCGTGTTGCCCTGTCTGACGGATTCGAGCTGGCAGGCTCTGCGGCTGACCCAGGGCGCGCTGGTCGCGGGGCGGCCGATTTTTCTGCGGGGTCCGACCGGGTGCGGCAAATCGGCCATGGCGCGCACGCTGGCGCACTTGTGGGGCCTGTCGGCGGTGGAGTTCAGCCTGACGGGCGAGACCAGCAAGACGGACCTGACGGCGGCGCGGCGGCTGACGGGCGGGGCGACCTCGTGGTCGATCCAGGGATTCCTGGAGGCGGCGAGCGAAGGGCTGTTCGTGATCGTGAACGAGTACAACCTGGCGTACCCGGACGTGCATTCGATCATCAACGGGCTGTTCGACAAGGGCGGTCGGCTGCTGCTGCCGGATGGGCGGGTGGTGCACGCGCACCCGGACTTCCGGCTGGTGGCCACGGGGTTTGCCGAGGGGCCGGGCGTGAAGCCGCTGAACGAGGCGGTGGAGAACCGCTTTGGGGCGGTGATCCGCATGGACTATCCGCCGCTGGACGAAGAGGCGGCGATCCTGGCGTTCGTTGCCGACGAGGCGATCGACCCGGAGCTGTTGCACTCGGCGGCGGAGCTGGCGGCCACGGGTCGGGCGATTCTGTCCGGCGCCTGGGACCGCGACGCACGGCACCCGCTGAACGACGTGCCGGCTGACTTAGCAGGGGCGGCGGCCGAACGGGTGAGCCTGACGACGGCCGAACTGGTGACCAGCGCGCGGGCCGGCGACGACGCGGCTACGTTCGTGCGCTGGTTGCGGCGGGGCGTGCTGGACGGGTCGGGCGACGACATTCGCCCAGTGCTGGAAGCGACGTTGGCCGGCTATGGCCTGGTCTGACGACACGCGGCTGACGACCGAACAGTTCGAACTGGCCGGCCGCCTGATCCTGAATGATCTGCCGGTTCGCTTGGAAGCCGGGCCATGGTGGGCCTACCGTCCGGCGCAGGAGGTGGTGGACTACCCGAGGGCGTTGCTGTCGGAGTGGCCGCCTGAACTTGTGGTGGCGGCGCTGGCTCACGAGGCGGCCGAAGTGCGCTTCACCGGCAAGGCTGGCGCGATGGCGACGGCGCGGTGGATCGAGCTTCACGCCAACCCGCTGCTGTCGGCGGCCGCGCTGACGCTGCTGGTGAACGTGGTCAACGACATGCGGGTAAACCGCCTGCAGATGGCGCGTTACCCCGGAATCGGACGGCTGTTCAGGCGCCTGTACGGTCGCGGGGTTGAGTTGGAACCGATGACGGATATGCCGGGCATTCGCGACACCGGGGGCGCGCCGCTCCATCATCAGTTCTTCGATGCCCACATACACGCGTGGACCGAGCGGCAGTGGCCGGGCGCGCGAGCGGCGCCGGTCCTAGACCGGCCGGCGGCCAGGGCCTTCGAGGCCACGCTGCAGGGCGTGCAGCGTGCGGCGGCTCGCGATGAGGTTTCGGGACTGTTGGAAGAGTTGACGGAGGACGTCTTACCGGCATACCGATTGCTGGTGACGGCGGAGCAAGAGGCACGGCGCCAGGCGGCCGAGCGGGCTCGAAGCGCGACGAAGGCTCCAGACGCCAGCGATCCGGGCACGACGCCTACCGAGGACGAGCCGGAGCCGGAGCCGCAGGACGCGTCGGCCGAGGAGGCGCCCGACTCGCCGACCGGCGCGAGCGCCAGCGACGAACCGGCGGAAGCCGACCAGCATGCGCCGGCCGCAACGACGCAGCCGCTGCAGAGCCGCCGGAGAGAAGGAGCTCCAGATGCTCCGGACGATCGCGCCCCAAGTTCGGTCACGCAGGGCGAGCGGCGGCGGTGGAGCCGGCGACAGGTTCGGGACCGGGTGCTCAGCTCAACGGGGGAGTCGTGGCATCCGGGGCTGATCTCGTATCTGCGGAAGGGTCGCGGACCGCAGGTCGATTACGAGGCTTACGATTACCTGGCGGCGGTTCGAAAGCTGGAGCCGCTGATCCGGGAGTCCATTCATGGCAGCGGGCGCCGCCGAGGCCTGGCCGAAATCATGGACCGGCGGCGGCATGGAGCCGTGGATCCGTGGCGGCGTCCGCGGAAGCAGCGGCGGGGCGACACGGGCGAGATCGACCTGGAGCATCCAGAGCGGCTGATTACGGATCCGGCGTCGGCGTTTCTGCGCGGGGTGCGGGTGGCGCGGGAGGACCGTCAGCGGGATTTCGCCAGCGCGATCCTGCTGGACATCAGCGGGAGCATGGTGCAACGGGGGTTTCCCACCAAGAAGTTCGACCGGCTGGTGGAAGCGGCCGTGATCTTCATCGAGATCCACGAGCGGCTGCGGATTCCGTACGCGGTGCTGAGCTTCAGCACGGAGGCGGTGCTGCACTGGCGATTCGAGCAGAGCGTGTGGACGGCGGCCGGGATTCCCTCAGAGGCGGCCTACCGCCCGCGCGATCACAGCCAGATCGTCCGGACCATCTACAAGCTGGACCACCGCGAAACCGACGATGCGGGAGCGATGCGGCGTGCGTTGACGCACATTCAGCCGCAGGCCGGATTGAAGAGCGTGATCGTGATTACCGATGGAATTAGCAGCGATCCGGCCCAATTGCGTCGGGTGTTGACGGACCTGGACCGCCGGAATCGCAACGGACCGGGCGGGCAGGCGACGAAGGTGCTGGCCTTCGGGGTTGGGGTGCTGCGGACCGAGTTCGAGCGGGCGTATATGCCGCGAATCGACGGACGGCCACTGGGAGCGTGCTTTGGCGAGATCGTGCACGACAGCCAGTTGCTGCCGACCTTGATCAGGAATGCCGTGGATCAGCGGATTCGGGCGGCGTAGCGGTTCCAGGTCGAATACCTGAGAATAGACCTGTCCAGCGAGCGAACGACGAAGGGTGTCCGACGTGTTGACGCGCTTGCAACAGGGCCGGCCCGAAGATCCGCAGCACACGCAGGTCGCGGTACGGGCGCTGATCAACGCCGGATATGCGCCTCACGAAGCCGGCCGGGCATACGTGCAATACCGCGGGCGGGTGCGCGCAGCCATCGCTTCCTGGCCGACGATTGCGATCGCCGGATTCGCAACCGCCGTGATTCCAGCCGCGGTCCTGATGGTCCTGGGCGCAGCCCCAACAGGGCTGCTGCTCTGCGTATTGGGGATCGGCCTGGGAGTTATCGAGCGGTGGCGCTGGCGGCGGGAGAATGTTCTCGGGGAGTTCAGGGTCCAGGCCGCCGATCAGCAATACCTGTTGCACCAGGGATTGCTGTGGGTGGTACTGCTCGTTGTG
Organism: Chloroflexota bacterium; assembly: GCA_026707185.1. The sequence goes on along the minus strand of JAPOXI010000059.1, from coordinate 2,171 downwards.
CTGGCGGTGCAGCAGTTGGCCCAGGCCGGGGCCGTGATTGGGCTTGGGCTGTACCTGGGACTGCCGCTCACATTCGTCTATCGCTACTACTTCTACCGGACGTATCCGACAGCGCTGGCGATGGCGAGCAACGCGACGGCGGGGGCCCAGTCGCGTTCGATCATCGAGGGAGAGATTGCCGACGGTGACGCGAGTGCCGGGCAGTCCGACAGCGCGGGATCGGGCGGGACTATGGTTCGGCGACCAGCCACGAGCGGCGTGAGCTCGCACCTTCGCCTGCGAGTCGCCATTTTCGTGGGCAGCGTGGCTCTGTGGTGGGTGCTGGCGCGCTGGTGGGTCTGGCAGGGTGCCGAGGAGGGAACGGCTTCCCTGGCGCCGTTCAGCGGCGATGTCGTTGTCGACATCGTGGGAATCGTGGTTGGATCGGTGCTGGGCGTGGGTTCGGCGTGGTTCTACGAGAACTTCATGTAGGGCCGACCCGGCATAGCGTCCCTATTCCTCGGCCAGGCTGACTCGTTCCAGGACTTCGCGGTTCCAGACGTATTCGGGCATCCGGCCCTGCAGAACACGGACGACGGAGAGGGCGGCGCGGCGTTCGAGCTCCAACAGGGATTCCTCGGAGAGGAAGGCGGCGTGGGGGGTGACGATGGCGCGGTCTAGGCCGATCAGCGGGTGGTTGGGGGGCGGCGGTTCCTGTTCGAGGACGTCGATTCCGGCTCCGGCGATCCATCCCTCGTCAATTGCTCGAGCCAGGACGTACTCGTCAATCAGGGGACCGCGCGCGGTGTTGATGATGTAGGCGGTTGATTTCATGGCCCGCAGTTCGGGTTCGCCGATGGTGTGATGCGTCTCGGGGGTGAGCGGGGCGTGGACGGAGATGAAGTCGGACTCGGTCACCAGGCGGTCCTTGTCGACCAGTTCGGCGCCGATGTCGGCTACGCGGTCGGCAGTGATGTAGGGGTCGTGGACAAGGATCTTGAGCCCGTGCGGGATGGCGCGTTGGGCGAGGGCGAAGCCGATGCGGCCGTAGCCAAGGATGCCGAGCACGCGGCCGCGCATGCGGTGCATCGGCCGGGCGGGCTGGTTGGTCCACTGGCCGGTGCGCACGCTGCGATCCAGAACTGAAATGCCGCGGGCCTGGGCCATCAGCAGCGCCATGGCGTGGTCGGCGACTTCCTCGTAGCCGTAGTCGGGCACGTAGGTAACGGGGATGTCGAGGGAGGTGCAGGTATCGACGTCGATGTTGTCGGTGCCGACGCCGTAACGACCGACGACGCGCAGGCGCGGGGAGGCGCGCACGACGCGCTCGGTGACCCTGGCGAAGCAGGTGAGGATGCCGGTGACGTCGGCGGCCAGTTCGGTGAGGCGGTCTTCGTCGCCGGAGTCCGCTTCGACGACCTCGGCGTCGAGTTCAGCCAGGATCTCGCGCTCGGGATCGGTGGAAGGCCAGACGTAGTCCGTAATCAAGATCTTGTGCCGGTCGGCCACGAAGTCGACTCCCCAACAAACGAATGGGCGGCTCGGCGAGCTTAGGGAGCGCCGAAAACCGGTGTCAACGCGGCGCGCATCGGTCCGCAATTGCGACAATGCATCAGGCGCTTCGAGCAGTGGAGCTCATGCCATGCCCCGCGACCTGGCCCTGGGCAACGGATCGTTCCTGGTCAACTTCGACTCGCGTTACCGCGTGCGCGATATCTACTACCCGCGGGTCGGCTCCGAGAACCAGACCGGCGGGCGGGCCTGCCGGTTTGGGGTGGGCGTGGACGGGCAGTTTTCGTGGATCAGCAACGACGAGTGGTCCCGGGATCTGGACTACGCGGACAACACGCTGGCGACAGACGTTCGACTCAGGAACTCGCGGCTCGGCGTAGAGCTGGTGTGCGCGGACGCCGTGGACTTTGACCGTCCGATCTTCGTGCGCCGGGTGGCCGTGAGGAACCTGGCCGACCACGAACGAACGTTCACGCTGTACTTCCACGCCGATTTCTGGTTGGAGCGGGACGGGATCGGTGACACGGCGTATTTCGATCCGTGGACCGAGGGCATCGTGCACTACAAGCGCAACGTGAACTTCCTGTGCAACGCGCAAGTCGGGGACAAGGTTGGATTCGACGAGTACAGCGTCGGGGGGAAGTCCGAAGACGCCTCGCAGGGGACGTGGCTGGACGCCG
>JAPOXI010000096.1 GCA_026707185.1 Chloroflexota bacterium | reverse complement strand
AGGTTGCGGGGGCGGGTTAAACCCTTGTCGCGGACTCGGGGGCTCCCACTAGAGCGCCTACCTTTCTTATACGCAACGAACCGAGGTGCTGTCAAGACTGGTGTCGGGCCTGGGCAACTTCCAGGGCCAAGCCGTCTGCACCTGTCCAGAGAAACCTCTGCGTAGTGCCCGCGACCTCGAATGCGCGGCCGCTTCTTGATCCCTCTCCGGGGAGAGGGTTGGAGCCTGCCCCGGACTCGATCCGGCGGTGAGGGGGCATCCGGACAACCATGGTCGTGCTCGGCAAAGATCTCCTCTAAGGGTGCGCCTGCCGGGCAGCCACACACCACAAGCGCCAGAGATCGCGCCACGCCGGGGCGGTCCGCGAACTGCCCCGACCTCGGACGGCGAAGCGTGGCTATACACGCGGCCACGACCTAGCGATCCGCCAACCTCTCCACACTTGTCGCGGCGTCCAGCAGCGCCTCTTGCGCCGAAATGCCCTCAAGCACGATTCCAGCATCGATCGCGTTGGTCAGCGCACCGCGCTCCCGTCGTGAGAGTCGAACGTACGAAGCGCTGGCCATCAGATCGACGATCATCTGGAGTTCTTCATCGAGCAGCCCCGGCGCAATCGTGCGCAGCTGTTCAGGCGTCGACTTGGCGGCCGGCACGAACGCCACATCGCGCAGGGAGCGCTCCAGGGCGCGCAGGGCGTCATACGCAACCTTGGGTTCCGTCGTCTTGGCCGAAATTCCGATCATGGTCCAGACATCGGCCGGGTTACCCCCGGCGCCGAAGTCGGGGAAGGGGTACAACACCTGGTTTGGGAAAGGCCCGGCGCGCAACCAGGCGTAGCCCGGGCCCTGGATGGACTCCCCCCACATGCCAATGCTGCCCTCGGTGTAGGTAATCCAGACGCGTTCGCCCGACCGCTCCGGCTTTGGCGCAAACCCGTACGTGTGCGCCATGTCGCGAAAGAACTGCGTAATCTCCAGCGCCTCCGCGCTGCGCAGCGCCTCGAACGTCCCGCTCGACCCGCGCAAATCGCCCAGCGCCGCCTGCATGAACACGTAGGCCGGCGGCCAGCTCGCGTAGTCGCCGCCCGGACCCGGCCTCGGGTCCACCTGCAGCAGGAACCCCAGCCCATGCTCCCGCCCCTCGATCGACGGCCCGCCCTGCATTGCCAGTCCCGCCTGCAGAAACGCGGCGCGGTCAAATCCCTGCCGGTCCGGCATTTCGATCCCGGACTCCTTGGCCAGGTCGCGATTGAACACAATGCTCCACGGAGCCACCGCAACCGGCAGCGTGTACTGCACGCCTGCGTGGAACCCAGTCTCCAGCGTCCCTGGCCAGTAGACAGCGGGATCAAAGTCCGCATCGGACTGGAGGTGGTCATCAAGCGGGAGCAACTGTTCCGACGCCAGCAGATCCGGCAGATCGTGGGCATGGAACATCAGCAGTTCAGCCCCGCCGCCCGGCAGCGAATCCAGCTGCGCCGAGAGGCTGTAATCGCTCTTGAAATGGTCGGTGATCGTGCTTCTTTCGTACCTGTACCTGCGCTCGCTGGCCGCCGATGCCGCCAGTCCCGCCGACAACAGCATCGGCTCGATCCCAAAGCCCCACACGCTCCACGTCGGGGCGGTGAACGCCACACGCACCGCTCGCTGAGCCCCGGGCTCGGGAAGGCCGCCCACGTCGCGCGGGGCCGCCTCCGTCACCGTCGCGGCCACGGCCTGCGCTCGCACCGTTTCTTGGCTCGCCGTCGGCAGGGCCGGCAGCCGGTTGTTCGTCGCCGACTCCTCTTCGCCGCAAGCAGCCAACATCGCCGAGGCGATGCCGGCCGTGCCTGCGGCCAGCAACCGTCGGCGAGTGATCAGCGGCCCGCTGCCTGTCGCGACGTGCGGCACCGGCTGCTCAGGATCTTTAGTCTGCTCAAAGTTTGTAGGCAACGAACCGCTCCTCGACTGAGGGGCGCCACGCTGCCCGGGACGCCGCGAGCGGCCCAGACCGCTCGCCCCGGCGGCGCGTCGGGCCTGCTGGTTCCAGCGTTGGTGGGCCCGACGGCTTGAACCACCATAGTAGCTGCCGCATCCCGACCATCGGGACACGCGCCGCGCCACTCTTCACCCTTACCAAGGGGAGAGGCAGATTCGGGCGTCGTCGGCCAAAATCGGTGAGGAGTCTTTCGGGCAACCAGTCTCGGGCCACGCAGAAGTCGTCCGTGGGAGCGGGTTGGGGTGGGGGGCTTCCAGGCAACCATCCCCGCTTACGCAGAGGCCTCGCGTGGCAGGATGCGGATGCCGCGAGCGGCCGAAGCGCAACGCCAGCGCTGACCAGAATAGGGGATTCCCAATGCCCACGATGAGCGGCGCGCGCTTCCTCGCCGAAACCCTCCACGGCTACGGCGTCACGCACTACTTCTTCATGCCCGTCAGCGTGCCCGAGGCCATGCCCGAACTCGAACGCGTCGGCGTCGAGCCCGTCATGGCCCACACCGAAAAAGGCGCGGCCTACATGGCCGACGGCTACGCCCGCATCGGCGGCGGCGCCGGCGTCTGCGGCGCCCAGTCGGTCGGAGCGCTCAACCTGGCCGCCGGCCTCCAGGATGCCTACCTGGCCTGCTCGCCCGTCATCGCCCTCACCGGCCGCCTGCGCCAGATCATGCAGAACCGCCACGCCTACCAGGAGGTCGACCACGCGGCCCCCTTCGAGGCCGTCACCAAGTTCAGCACCCCGGTGACCTCCCTCGAAGAGTTCCCCATCTTCCTGCGCCAGGCCCTGCGCGAAGTCGTTTCAGGCACCCCGGGCCCCGCCCACCTCGACCTCTGGGGCATCACCGGCGGCGACATCATGACGGCCGAGGACGACCTCGACGTCATCGTCGAGGAACCATTCCGCCGCACGCCCCCATTCCGCCCCGAACCCGATCAGGCCAGCGTCCGCGCCGCTTTGGCCGAATTGGTGCAGGCTTCCCGTCCCGTCATCGTCGCCGGCGGGGGCGTCCGTGCCTCCGGCGCCCGCGACGAGCTGGTCAAACTGGCCGAAGCTCTCAACATTCCGGTCATCACCTCCCTCAACGCCAAGGAGACCTTCCCCGCTGACCATCCCCTCGCCGTCGGCGTCTCCGGAACCTACTCCCGCGAATGCGCCAACCGAGTGTTCGCCGAAGTAGATCTCGCCTTTTTCATCGGCAGTCACAAGGGCGAACAGGTCACCAACATCTGGAAGCTTCCGCGACCCGGCGCTCGTATCGTCCAACTTGACATAAACGCCGCCGAGCTCGGCCGCTCGTTCCCCATCAACGTCGGCCTCCTCGCCGACGCCCGCGCCGGCCTCCGCAGGCTCCTGGGTCAGGTCGAGTCCGACTCGACGCCTCCCCCGGCGTCACGCGAATCCTGGATCCAGCGCGTCCAGTCCCTCGTCCGTACCTGGCAAGCAGGGGTCGAACCGCTTCTAACCTCCGACCAGGTCCCCATGCGCCCTGAGCGTCTCTGCGGCGAGCTCACCCGCCTGTTGCCATCTGACGCCATCCTGCTATCCGACACCGGCCACGCCGGCATCTGGACCGGAACCCTGATCGACCTCACCGCGCCCGGCCAGAGCTTCATCCGCTGCGCCGGCTCCTTGGGCTGGGGCCTGCCCGCCGCCATCGGCGCCAAATGCGCCGCCCCCGACCGACCGGTCGTCTGCTTCACCGGCGACGGCGGCATGTGGTACCACCTCACCGAGCTCGACACCGCCGCCCGCTACGGCATCCGCACCGTCACCGTCGTCAACAACAACGCCTCCCTCAATCAGGAGCAGGCGCTCAACGAGCGCATCTACGGCGGCGCCACCCCCGGCTCCGACCGGCTCTGGAAGCTCAACGACGCCGACTTCGCCGCCATCGCCGAAACCATGGGCTGCGAAGGCATCACCGTCACCCGCCCGTCCGAAATGGAAGGGGCCTTGGACCGTGCCCTGTCATCCGACCGGGCCGCCGTCATCGACGTCAAAACCGACATCGCCGGCATCGCCCCCCGCGCCTGGGACGGCTAGCTGCAAGCTCGAATCCCCAAGGAGAAACTGCCAATGGCTGAAGGCATCCACGTCGTTCTGATCGTCAACGACGAAGCCGCCCACTGGCAGGGCTATCGCGACCGCCTGGCCGCCAACGACGGCGCCGCCTCGGTCTCCGTGGCTGTTCCTGCCGGCGAGCGGCGCGACTCCATCCTGTCCGTGCTCGGCGACAAGGTCCGCACCGTGGCCGAGGACCCCGCCGAACTCCTCGCAGCCGAATCGCCCCAGCTAGCCGTCATCACGGTCCCGCCGCTCGATTCACCGCCGATCATCGATGCGGCGCTGGATGCCGGCGCCCATGTCCTTACCGAGAAACCGGCCAGCGTCTCCGACATCGTGCTCGAACCCCTCGCCCGCAAGGCGTTGGCCTGCAACCGCCACCTCATGCTCGCCTTCGCCGGCAGCCAGCAACCCGCCGTTCGCGACGCCGCCCGCATCGTTCGCGACGAGGGCCGATTGGGAACGCTCTACGGCGTCACCGCCCACTACATCGCCGACCAGGCCCGCATCCGCGACGTCGAACAGCTCCAGCGCCGCACCGGCTCCTCCAACACCTGGTTCTTCGAGAAGCGCGTCGGCGGCGGCGGCCACCTCTCCTGGCTCGGCATCCACTTCGTCGACATGTTGCACGTCGTGACGGGTCACGACATCGTCGAAGTCACCGCCATGACCAACGTGGCCGGCGGCCAGCCCATCGACGTCGAGGACTCCGCCGTCCTCACCCTCCGCTACGACAACGGCATGCTGGCCTCCCTCACCTCGGCCTACTACCTGGACCAGCACGACGTCGCCGACGACAAGCAGGCCCTCTTCAAGGTCTGGGGCGAAAACGGCTGGCTCCAGATCGACCCGCACGAGGGCACCCCCCTCACCTGCTACAGCAACCTGCCCGCCTACGCCCACCAGCCCCGCGAACGCATCGACTACGACTCCGACTTCATTACCGGCTACGACACCCTCATGCACGAGGCGCTGCTGACGGCCGCCGGCCTTTGCGACCCGCCCACCTCGACCCTCGACGCCCTCCAGGCCCTCCGGGTCGTCCACGCCGCCTACCGCTCCGCCGCCAGCGGACGCGCCGAACCCGTCCTCGCCCGTGGCGAATGGACGCTCCCATGACTGAAATCCCTGTGTTGCAAACCGACGTCCTGGTCTGCGGCGCCGGCATCGCCGGCCTAACTGCTGCTCGAACAGTCCAGGAGGCCGGAGCCCGGGTAATCGTCCTGGAGAAAGGTCCCGAGACCGGCGGATCTTCCGCAGTCTCCGCCGGCATCGTCTGGACCGCCCGCGACCTCGCGGGCTGGCTCTCCGTCCAACCCGGCGGCGACCCAACCCTCGGCAAGGCCCTGGTCACGACCTATCCCGAGGCCATCGATTGGCTTCGCACCCAGGACGTTCGCCTGGATCCGTTTGAGTTCGGCGAGAGCGGCTGGAACCCGCCCTTCCCCTATGTGGCCTTCCAGCTCGAGCGCCGCGATGACGGCCGTTCCAATCCGCGCGCCGCCATGGACCGGCTCACCGCCAACATCGTCGACGCGGGCGGCCGCATCTTCACCGAAACCGCCATCCGCGCATTCCTTCAGGACGCCGCCGGACGCGTCGTCGGCGCCGAAGCGCAAGGCCCCAACGGCCTTCTCCGCATCACCGCCAGGGCCACGGTCATGGCCACCGGCGGCTTCCAGGGCAGCCCCGAACTCCGCGCCCGCTACTTCGGCCCGAACAGCGACCGCATGATCCTGCGCGCCAATCCCTACAGCACCGGCGAAGCCTTCCAGGCTGCCCTGGCCGTCGGCGCCGGATCTGCCGGCCCCTTCGGCCGCTTCTACGGCCATCGCGTCGTGGCTCCGCCCGCCGTCGTTGACTTCCCGTCATTCCCGCGCGTGCACCTGGGCGGCGCGCTGCCCGGCGCGATTCTCGTCAACCTCCGCGGCGAGCGTTACGTCGACGAGTCCGAGAGCGACGAAGTCAGCGTCCACGCCCTCCCGCACCAACCCGAGGCGCTCGGCTTCATGGTCTACAGCGAGGCCGACGCCGCCAGCCAGATCGGTTCGGCCGCCCTCGAAACGGTCAGATCCGTCGGGACGGAAATCCTGGAGGCGCCCTCGCTCGAAGCACTGGCGCAGCAAATGTCCACGACCTGGGGCGTCGCCCGCGCCCCCTTGCTGGCCTCCCTCGCCGCCTACAACGCCGCGGCCGACGCCGGCGACCCAACCATGCTCCCCATTCCCCGCGCAAGCGACTTGCACCCGCTGTCGCAACCGCCCTTCTACGCGATCCGCTTCCTGCCCGGCATCACCGTCACCTACGGCGGCGTGCGAATCGACGCCTTGACCCAGGTGCTCGACTCCACCGGCCGCCCGCTCGGCGGCCTCTACGCCGCCGGCGCCGACGCCGGCGGTATCTACACCCGCGGCTACACCGGCGGCCTCTCCATGGCCCTCGCCTTCGGCCGCATCGCCGGCCGCCAGGCCGCCGCCAGCGCCCTGTCTCCCTACTGAGAGACCCTTGCAAGACCGCGCCTCGACCTCGAAGGCGTGGCGGATCTTCACCCTCTCCGAGGGGAGAGGCAGGTTCGGCCGTCTTCGGCCGAAACCGGTGAGGGGTCTTCCGCGCAACCAACCTCGGGTTTCGCAGAGCTTTCGTCTGGGACAACGATTGGGATGAGGGTCTTCCGGGCAACCACTCCCGCGTTATGCAGAAGCCTCTAGTCGATCACTTCCGCCATCACCCGCATAAAGTTCTCGCCCGCAATCGCGTCCACCTGCCGCCCGCTGTAACCGCGCGCTTCCAGCGCCGCCAGCAACTGCGGCGTCTCGTGCGCGCCCGCAAACCCCTCGACTACGTCCTCCAGGAACTCGAAGTCCGTCCCGATACCCACGTGCTCATACCCCGCCAGGTTCACCATGTAATCCACCACGTCCACCAGCGCATCCAGCCCCACCGTTGGGAATCGTTCGTACAACGGCATGGGTGCTCCTGCACGAGCGCCAGCCTCCGCCGCGAACGGATCCAGCCGGCCCGACCTCACGTCGTCTAGCAGCTTCAGCCCTCGCTCACGTTCCGAGACGCTTATGCCCGGACCAGAGCCGCGCCCGCGCTGGCACTCGATATCCACAAACGCCGACGAGCAATGGATGCCCACCACGCCTCCGCCGTCCGCAATCCTGCGAATGTGGTCATCCGTCAGGTTGCGCTGAATCGGGCTGATCGCCTTCGGATTGGAGTGGGAAGCCACGATCGGATCCCGGCTCTCTTCCAGCACGTGGTCGATAGCGCTCATCGACGCGTGCGACACGTCAATCAGGATCCCCAGCCGGTTCAGTTCGTGAACCACCTCTCGGCCAAAGTCCGTCAACCCGCTCGGCACACGCTGCTCGCAGTCGCAGTCGATCCAGGTCTGCGGAGCCCCATGCACCAGCCCTGTCACCCGCAGGCCAAGCTCGTGATACGCCCGCAGCATCGCCAGGTCCTCGGCCATCAGCAGATTCTCGGTATGGATCAGCACGGCGGTCTTCCCCGCGGCCGCCGCCGCGCGAATCTCGGGGGTCGACGTCACGAACTCCAGATCCTCCGATGCTTCGCACAACCGTCGCACCGCGTCGAACCCCCGCAGCAACCGCTGCACGCCCGGCGCCCCCTCGAAGAACGTCCGCCGGAACATCTCCGTATTCGGCTGCACGGTGGCATGCCGCGCGGGCATCGGATCCGCCGTGAACTCCCCCGGCGCCCCCTCCGACAGCCAGATGCAATCCACCCCACCCCGCTTCAGCTTCGGAATGTCCACCTGTCGCCCCGGAACATCCGCCATCGGCTCCCGGTACTCAATCCCCTCCGCCGTAAAGTCCCGCTGCATGTGCAAGTGAGCAAGCACGCTCAATCGGTCGCTGGACATGGGTTCCTGACTTCAGATCGATTCCGCCGCAGACTGAAAGGCTACTTCGTCGTCAGAAGTGTGGCCTGCGTCCCTCGATGACGACTGTCCGCTTGCGCGCTAGCCGCTGGCCAATCTATCCCGCTGGGCGTAACCCTCCTCACGCGATGAGTTGGTCAAGCTGCACACGGGCCAGGGTGATTTTCTCGAGGTCACGGACGTTGCCCACGCTATACAGGCAGAGCACGGTGCCCTCGGGGGTAACGGCAAGGTCGGAGTAGCGGCAGGGTCGGGGATCGATGACTGTCGAGATCGGCCACGTGCGTCCGGCGTCGGTGCTCGCATAGATGGTCATTTCGGTACCGCCGGGGATCCGGCGGTTGACGCCGATCGGATGGGAAAACAGGAGAATCTCCGGTCGGTTATCGTCGCCCGAGCCATGGCGGGCGAGGCCCACGTTCACCGGCCGGCCGCTGAGTTCGGGATGCTCGCCGAGCTCGTAGAAGCTCCGTCCGCCGTCGCGGCTGCGTGCATAGGTTCTGCCGTCGCGGCGCTGCGTGTTTCGGCGATAGCTGACGTAGATCTCGCCGCCGCTGGTTTCCACCAGCGACGCCTCGTCGGATCCATTGGGCAGGACTGCGCCGACCGTCCACGAAGTTCCGTGGTCGTCGCTGTAGAGCAGACCGCCGCGCACGCCCGGCACCTGTCCGGGCTCGCCTTCCTTATAGAGGAAGCCAGGAATCACCAGCCGACCGCGGTGCGGCCCGGCCACGAGTTGAATCCCGTGCTCGTTGTTGTTGGGCCACCCAATCCAGCCCTCGGCGTTTGGGCTCGGATCGACACGCACGGCTTCCGACCAGGTCCGGCCGTCGTCCGTACTCCTGACGAGCCCGAACCCGCCGCCCTGCGCGGCGTAGGTGCTGAAGTACCCAAGGTCATCTCGGACATCGGCCGGGATGTTCCAAAAGGTCACGAAAATCGTTCGCGTCACCCGGTCTTCAACAATCGCCCCAAGGAACGTGTACTGGCCTGGTTCGGCGTGAATGACCTGCTGGCGCGACCAGGTCGTGCCGCTGTCCTCGCTGCGCGCTGACAGCAGGTCGTTCTCGTGGCCGCCGTCGCTCATTGAATCGTGGCGTCGGCAACACACGGCCACCACATTTCCGGCGTCCGTGACAATCAGACCGGGCATGCCGACGCCGAAGCCGTCGTAGTTGTGGTACAGGAGGTTCGTGAAATCGACGGTCACCTTGGCCTGGGCCATCCGCTTGCGCATCGGCCGGTCGGTGCTGATGACCGCAATCAAGAGCTCGTTCGGGTCTCGAGTACTGGTGTAGAAGTTGGCGGTCACCCCGAACGTGTGAATCGCATTCGCATCCGGCTCGTTCTGCTCCGAGAGGCCTTCCTTCGCCGAAACCTCCGCCGGCGCCTCCGTCCGATCCCAGTGATAGGCCGGCGCCTGGGTCAGCGTGTCACCCTGACCGGGGAAGAACACGTCGACGTACTTGACCATTGGAGTGGACACGCTTGCCTCCCGAGTGCGGATTCCAAAGGCCCAGTGCTCTAAGCGTAACGGTTTACCTGCGCTGCCGTACCTGCGCGAATCAGCTGCCGGACGAGGTCGCCTGCAATTCCTCAATCGCTTTCCGCAGCCCCTCGCCGGGATCGGTGTCGCCCAGAAGGACGTCGCGAACGAGCGTGCTGCCAAGCACCTGGAACTCGTCCATCGAGAGGTCATGAAACACCGCATTTTCGAGCAGGTGAACCAGCACATGCTCGTCGTCACCATGCAGCTCTGGCATCAACCTGCGAATCGCGTCCGCCTGGACGCGATAGGGAGGCAAGCTTGATTCGAGCGCCATGACCGAATACAGATGGCGAAACGCGTCGTAGGCAACATCCGGGTCCTTGGCCGACTTCACCACGCTCAACAGAAACGTTCCCGCTGGATTGCGTCCCGAGCCGAAGTTTGGAAACGGATAGACCCGGTTGTTGGTACCAAAATCAACCGTCTGCGAGAACGCGATGGTAGTGAAGCCCAGCCCCCACGTGCCGGCCTCCCGATACCGGTCAAGGTCGAAGCCGCCGATCGGAAGCAGCTCATGCCGGTGGGTCAGGTCGCGATAGAACTCCAGGACGTCACGGGCCTTTTCGCTCTGAAGCGGAGTAAAGCCTCCGGCGGAGTCGCGAATTTCGCCCAGCGCGGAGAGCAGGGCGTCGGTCACAGGTGGAATCACGATGTAATCGCCGCGCGCCGTCGGCTCTGATAGAACGACGCCCAGGATTCCCCGTGTGCCAACTCCCCCATCCGGAGGATCGGGCTCGTGGAAAGCCTGCGCGGTTCTCAGGTATGCCGCGGTGGTGAAAGCCTGCAGCGACGGATCCGGCAGTTCGATACCGCGCTCCGCGGCCAGTTGGCCGTTGACGAATGTGAAGTCGGGTGAGACGGCGAAAGGCAGCCCGAATTGCACGCCCTCGCGCTGGCCCGCCTCCAGGGCGCCCGGCCAAAAGGCCCCGGCATCGAAATCGGGATCAGCGGCCAGAAAGTCGTCCAGCGGCAAGAGCTGATCGTGCCCAACCAGGTCATCCAGATCGGTGCCAAAGTGAGCCATAAGCTCGGGCGCGGAGGGTTCCGCAGCCATGAGTGCGCGGCTCATGCGCCACTCGTCCGATTCGTATCGGTCCAGGGGGATGGCGTCGAAGTCATAGCGCCCCTCGGAAACTCGACCGGCCTCCGGCAGCCCGTTGGCGAACAACGCAAATAGCCTGCCGCCCGCGATTTCAAGCGGAAGCGCACCCACCAGGACCTTGCGCTTCTCACCGGGTTTGGGAAGCGATGATCCCGGGTCCGGAGCTTGCTCGGTCACGGTCGCCGCGACGGTCTGGGCGCGCCTCAGCGCGGCATCCAGGTCGCTGCGGCCCGTGCTGGGCGGCGGGGTGGTCTGCTCCGGCTCAGACTCGCCGCAGGCAGCCAGCGCTAACACCGCCGGACTGGAGGCCAGGATGCGCAGCGCTGAGCGCCGCGAAAAAACTGGCGTATGGGTACGGCGCGTCATGCGACCGCCAGGTGGCGCCGGTGGATCCAGCCCAGCGCCGCCGCGAGCACCGCGCCAATGGCTAACGCGATAGCGTCAAGGCCTGCAGCCGACCGGAACGGTGCAAAGTCAATCTCGTAGATTCGCCAGGCCGCGCACCGAGCCAGGAACCACACGGCAAGCGTTACGCCAGACCCGCCGGCTGCGTAGCGCATGCGGTCGCGCCGCGTAAGCACGTCACTGGCGGCAGTGGCCGTCTTCCGCTGGATTCGCCGCTGCAGCGCGGCCTGCCGCGCGTCAGGGTCGATGCCCATGGACGCCAGCGTCTGGGCCGCCCAGAGACTTGCCGCCGTGTTGCCGGCGGGGGACTCCGCGCTGAACGAACTCCGACCGTAGAAGTTCCCCTCGGCCGCGACCTCCAGGGCGATGTCTCGCTCGATCAGCGGTCGGGCGTAGGCAGCCGCATCGCGTCGAGCGACATGCTGCAGGCTCCAGTCGAAGAGCGGACCAAAAACCGCCCGCCCCGCCGCCAGGATCAGCAGCGTTCCGGGGATGATCACGGCGAAGACAAGCACCATGGCCTGGCCGCCGTAGGCCAGCAGGGCGCTCAGTGAGGCTACGGCGATGGCCATCATGGTCACGAGGGCAATCTCAACCCTGTGGGCGCCGTCCGGTTCCAGTTCCCGGAAGGTGCGATGCACCCCGGCACGGCGCCAATGGTTGCGCTCGGCACGTCCGGCAGCCAGGCCGAAGGCCGTTACGACCGCGGCGAGCACCAGCCCCAGCCCCGGCAAAGGCGGCGCGTCGTTCTGGGCTTCCTCCGGAGCGTTGGCCCGGATCTGCTCCACGGGGATTCCGTCAGTCACGTAGAACGGCTGCTCCATCTGGCCCAGGCCGACCACGATCGCAAGGATCAGGGAAATCGCACCCAGGGCGGCCAGGAGTCCGAGCGCCACAACAGCGGTCGCAATCACGCCCGCGACAGAGACGTCGCGCACCGGCGAAACCGCAGCTCGAACTCGCCGGAAGTACCGGCGGACTTCTGATCGTGCCTGACGTGCCGGCACGCCGACGTGCCCCAACGCCTCGACGGCTCGAGCCTCTTCGCGCGGATCGTCAACAGGAGCGCTGATACCGACGGCTGATTCGACGAAGCGACCGGAGGCCATGAGCAGGCGACTGAGCGCACCTGGGTTCGTGGCTGCACGATTCCCGCGCCGACGGGCGCGTTCGTGCAGGGCGTGGCCCACGATCTGCAGGTCGAGAAGAACCCGTGTTCGCAAGCCTGGAGCCTCGCTTCGTTGGAGTTGCCAGAGCGCGATCGCGTCGGCCCGCCAGTCAATGCCGTCGTCGGCCGATTTCGGGAACAGAGCTGCGACCAGCCGTTCGATCACCGCGGGCTCTCCAGCTTCTCGCCTGATGGCTTCAGTGAGGTCTGAACGGCGCTGGCAATCCGTTCCAGCGACGCCGCTTCGTCAAGCGCCAGCTGACGGCCGGCGTCGGTGAGCGTGAACAGACGCAGCTCAGGTCCCTTGGCGGAGGGACGGAGGCCGGCATCCTCGATGAGCTCACGCCGAACGAGCTGCTGAAGCGCCTGGTAGAGCGCCGCGCTCGAAGGCTTGCGTCCGAACTGCCTGGCAAACTCCTGCAGCAGCGCATAGGCGTGCGAGGTGTGGCCCGGCATTGCGCTTAGGGCCAGCAGCGCCCAGTAGGCCAGGCTTCCAAGGCGAAGATCGTCGCGTAATGACATTCAGGCTAGGCTGGTGACCGGTATTCCGTAAACCAGTATAGCAGGCAATGGGCCGCAACGAGAATGCGACAGAGCGCGGCCAGGCGCGAAGGAGATTCCACTGGCCCGCTATGTGGCGCCGTCGGCTATCCCCGCGAGGGTTCGCTCATCTCCTGGCGCGCCTTGCGCGCGAGTTCTGGCAGGTGGCCATCGTTCGCCAGGCGCTGTTCCAGGTGACGCATACGCTTTGGGCCGGCCGTCCGAATCATGGCGTCGCCGTAGGCGCGCTCGATCCAGAAGCGGGCCGCGTGCCCGATGTCCTGGCGCAGTTCGTCCAGATCCTCCTCGGCAAAGCGCTCGGACACGTTGATGGTGAACATGCGCCGACGGGTGCCGCCGCCAAATGACGCGTGCTTGAGGTCCTGGTTGAACATCAGCATGTCGCCAGGTTGGGTTTCCAGCGCCACGGCCGGCATCTCCGCGCCCGAAACGCCG
>JAPOXI010000067.1 GCA_026707185.1 Chloroflexota bacterium | reverse complement strand
GCGAGGCCGGGGGCGAGCACGGCAGCGGCAGCCAGGGCGGTGAAGGCGGCGGCGAACACGGCGGCGGCCGCGAAGGCGGCGGCCGCGAGCACGGCGGTCGCGGCGAGGGCCGCAGTGGCGGCTAGGGTTAGCCTAGGCAGCCCATCCGTGGGGAGCCGCGGTACCTCATCGAGGTACCGCGGCTCCCTCGGTCGCGTGGAGGATCCGACGTGAGTCAGACCATCCTGATCGTGGAAGACGATCCGCGCATTGCGCGCTGGGTGCAGGTGTATTTCGAGCGCGCGGGGTTTGCGGCCGAGATCGCACACGATGGGGCCGCCGGGCTGGCGCGCGCCCGTGAGCTGGCGCCGGACCTGATCGTCCTTGACCTGATGCTGCCTCGCCTGGACGGGGTGGAGGTTTGTCGAACCCTGCGACGCGAGTCCGACGTTCCGATCATCATGGTGACGGCCAGGGAAGCCCGCACGGAGCGGGTCATCGGCCTGGAGAGCGGCGCCGATGACTACATCGTCAAGCCGTTCGATCCGGGCGAGTTGATTGCGCGCGCCGAAGCGGTGCTGCGTCGCGTCAAGGGCCGAGTTCAGCACGTGTTGACCCACGGCAACATCGCCCTCAACGAGACCACCGGTGGCGTGACCATCGATGGCGAACCGGTGTCGCTGAGCCGGCGGCAGATTTCACTGCTGTCCACCTTCATGCGCCACCCGAACCAGGTGCTCACGCGGGAGCAGATCATCGAGCTGACGTTCGATCACGGATTCCAGGGGTTCGACCGGGCCATCGACAGCCAGATCACGCGCTTGCGAAAGCAGATCGCGCGAGACGGGCGCCAGCCCATCCAGACGGTCTACGGCGCCGGCTACAAGTTCGTGGTCGAGGACGCGTAATGTCGCTGCGCTGGCGAATCATGGCGTCGATCGTTGCGGTCATCCTGCTTACGGTGGTCGTCAGCGTGGTGGTGGGCTATTTCACGACGCAGGCGCGATTGGGCGCGTTTGTGGAGGAACTTGGCGATTCCCAGGCGAGCCGGCTGGCGCAGAACCTGAGCCGGGAGTACACGACGGCCGGCGGCTGGCAGACGGTGGATCGCCCGCTGTCCGAGGCCGGATACCTCGCGGAATCCGGCGCCCGGCGGGAACCATCCGGCGAGCATGGGGGTGAAGGGGCCGAGTCCGGCGATGACGATTCGTTGCGAGTGGTCGTGGTGGGCATCGATGGGCGTGTGGTGACGGACAACGCGGGCGAGCTATCGGCGGGCGCCACGGCGCCGGAGCTTGCCGGGCGTCGCGAGACGCTGTTCGATCTGACGACGAATCAGCCGGTTGGCCACGTCTATGTGGACGTCAACCATGAGTTTCTCTCGACCGAGTCGCACGGGTTTCTCAGCACGCTGTTGTGGATTACCGGGATCGGCGGACTGGTAACGGTTGGCGTTGGCGTTGGGCTGGCGGCCTGGCTGTCGAGGCGGATCACCGGACCCGTGGCGGCCCTGACGAAGGCCACCCAGGCGATCTCTCGCGGCGATACGACCAAGCTCCCGGTCACGTCCGGGGACGAGTTGGGGCAGATGAGCGCGGCTTTCAACCGCATGGCGTCCAGCCTGGCGACGCAGCGCGAACTCCGCCGGCGGCTGGTCAACGACGTGTCGCACGAGCTGAATACGCCGCTGAGCGTGATCCAGCTTGAAGCGCGAGGGCTCCTGGACGGGTTGCAGGCGCCGGAGGCCACGTCCGACCACATCATCCAGGAAGTCGACCGGCTGCGCGGACTGGTGACCGACCTGAACGCGCTGGCGGAGACCGAGCACGGGGAGTTGAGCCTCTCGCGCAAGGATATTTCGATTCGCGAGTTGCTTGCTTCGGAGTTGGATCGCTGGCGGCCGCAGGCGCGGGCGCGAGGGATTGACTTGTCGCTTCACGCAGGCCCGCAGCTGCCGGACCTGCGCCTTGACCGGATGCGGATGAGCCAGGCGTTGGGCAATGTGCTGGGCAACGCTATCGATAGCGCGCAGGACGGCGGGAATGTCGTGCTGAGGGTGGACCCGGACGGCGACGCGGCCGTGGCTATCTCCGTCAGCGACGACGGGGTCGGCATCGACGCGGCCGATCTACCGCACGTCTTCGACCGCTTCTACCGGACCGAGGACTCGCGCCGGCGCCGCAGGCAAGGGCGGGGGTTGGGGTTGTCAATTGCCAGATCGATCGTAGAAGGCCACGGTGGCTCGGTTGACATAACGAGTGATGGGCCTGGGCAAGGCGCCACTGTCAAGATTCGCCTTCCGACCGATAACTGAGTGCCGTCTTGCTCAGCCGTTCGTGTCTGCTGAGTCATTCAATCCAATGATAGTCTGAGGAAGCATTGATTTTCTTTTGAGGCATTGCTTAACTCATGAAGGAATACACCGCGACCACCACCCAGCGAAACCAGGTCACCATCCCGGCCGCGGTGCGACGACTGCTGGGCATTAAGCCGCGGGACAAGGTCGCCTTCACCATCGACGACGCGGGCACTGTCCGCCTGGCCGCCGCTCAATTCACGCTGGAATCCGCCTTTGGCTCCGTCCGGCCGACCGCGCGGCCCGAGGAATTTGAGCAGTTGTCGCGAGAGGTCAAGGACGAGAAGGCCATTTCCACGGCACGGGAATTGCGTGGGGAATGAAGTTCCTGGACACCAATGTCATCCTGAGATTCCTTACCCGCGATGACGAGGAGAAGGCTGCGGCTTGCTACCGGCTCTTTCAGCGGGTGCAGCGCGGCGACGAAGAGATCCTGACCTGCGAAGCGGTCGTCTGCGAAGTCGTGTATGTCTTGTCGTCGCGGCGCGCGGGCTATGAACTCAGCCGCGAGGCCATCCGCGGCCGCTTGGCGCCCATCCTCACGCTTCGAGGTCTGCGGCTGCCCCAGAAGCGTGTCTACCTGCGGGCGCTGGACATCTATGCAGCGTCGCCGTTCCTTGACTTTGAGGACGCCCTGGCGGCGGCTCATATGGAACGGCAAGGTATTTCGGAGGTTTTGAGCTACGACCGGGATTTCGACCGGGTACCTGGCCTGCAGCGGGTCGAGCCGTGATGTAGCAGCGGATCTGCCAGTCGCTGGCGATCTGAGCTAGCGTTCTTGCGGAGCCTGCATGCGCGGTCGTGAACTGTGGCTTGTAGTCTCCCAACGCCGGGCCAAGGAGGATGGGGGAGCACGTGATCGGGGCGATCGTCGGCGACATTGTCGGTTCGGTCTACGAGTGGCGGCGGATCAAGACCAAGTCGTTCGAGTTTTTCGTGGACCAGTGCGAGTGCACCGACGATTCGATCTGCACGGCCGCCGTGGCCGACATCCTGATGCACGGTTTCCCGCCGGCCCAGACGCTCCAGCGGTGGTGCCGGGAACACCCGCGCGGCGACTACGGGGGCAGGTTTGCGGATTGGATCGTAATGGACCCGCCGCGGCCGTACGACAGCTTCGGCAACGGCGCGGCCATGCGGGTCTCGCCGGCGGCTTACCTGAACCGCGACGGCGACTTGTCGGATGCGCTGGAGGCTTCAGACCTGGTGACCGGCGTTACCCACAACCACCCGGAGGGCCTGAAGGGCGCCCGCGCCACCGTGCATGCGATCTGGCTGGCGTTCCAGGGCGAGCCGGCCAACGGCATTCGGAAGGGCGTCGCCAAGACTTACGGCTACGACCTCTCCCGCGGCGTCGACGCCATTCGGCCCGGCTACCACTTCAACGAGATCTGCCAGACGACGGTGCCCGAAGCCATCACCTGCGCGCTGGAGTCCGAGAGCTTCGAGGACGCTATTCGCAACGCCGTCTCGCTGGGTGGTGACTCCGACACCCTGGCGGCCATCGCCGGGCCGATTGCCGAGGCGCTGCACGGGATTCCCGCCGATATCCAGGCCGAGGCGAAAGACCGCTTCATCCCCGCGGACATCCTGGCCATAGTCTGCGAGATGTACGGCACGAGTTCCTAGTCTCGGCCGCGTCCTGAATCACACGATGGGCACAGGCCCCGGTCTACTACCGCCCTAACTCTTCCAGCACCACGTGCGCTGCGTTGTGGCCGGGGGCGCCGGTTACCTCGCCGCCGGGGTGGGTGCCGGCGCCGCAGAGGTAGAGGTTTTTGATGGGGGTGCGGTAGTCGGACCAGCCGGGGAGGGGGCGGCGGGACATCATTTGCTGCGGAATCATGTCCACGTGCCGGATGTTGCCGTCGGTCAGGCCGATGCGGTCCTCGATGTCCTCGGGCGTGAGCAGGGTCCAGTCGATGATGGCGTCCCTGAAGTTGGGGGCGTAGCGGCAGAACTCGTCGATCAGCTTCTCCCCGAACTCCTGCCGCTTCTCCGACCAGGTGCCCTCCTTGAGGTGCGCCGGTACGAAGAAGACCCACATGGAAAGCACGTGCTGTCCCTCGGGCGCCACGGATGGGTCGTAGACGGTGGGAATCTGTACCTGGATGATCGGCGTCTCGGGGAGCCGGCCGTTGGTGGCGTCGAACCAGCTCGACTCGCAGTAGTCCGTTGAGGGGGCGAGGTTGATCATGGACAGGTGCTTGGGGTCGTAGTCGTCGCCCAGGTGGCGCGAGAAGTCGGGCAGCTCGCGCAGGGAGCAGAGGAACTTGACCGAGGCGGACTGGGTCTTCAGTGATTCAACCTCGTCCACGACGTCCTGGTCGACGTCCGACTCGCCTAGCAGCTTGGTGAAGGTGCGCTTCGGGTCGGCGTTGGAGAGGACCAGGTCGGCCTTGATCACCTCGCCGTTTGCCAGTTCCACGCCGGTGGCCTGGCCGTCGTGGGTCAGGATGCGGGATACCTCCGCGCCCGTCCGGATCGACACGCCGGCCGACTCGGCGGAGCGGGCCATGGACTGGGTGATGGAGCCCATGCCGCCACGCACGATGCCGTAGTTTTCGGTGTCCTCGCGGTACGCGCTGAACCGGTAGAGGGCCATGATGTAGGCGCTGCCGGGGGCGCTGAGGTTGCCCATGTCGATCGCGCCGATGCTGGCCATCGCCCGCATCTCGTCCGAGACGAAGGTGCGGTCGATCAAGTCGCGCACCGGGACGGTGAGTAGCGTTTCCAGCAGCTCTTCTTCTTCCTCGTCCCTGAAGCGCTCGGTGAGCTCGGCCAGGGAGGGCGGCGGCCCCAGGTAGTAGTCGCTCAGAATCCGCACGGCGCGGTGCCAGAAGTTGGCCCAGTCCAGCCAGGCCTCGGCGTCCTCGGGCGAGAACTGGCGAATCTCTTCCGCCGTCTTCTCGTCGTCATGCCACAGCCGGACGGCGCGTCCGTCGGGAAACGGGTGCAGGCGGCCCGGGTCCAGCGGGTAGACGTGGAACCCGTGGTTTCGCAGCTCGAGTTCGTCGATCACCTTCTGCTGCAGGATGTGGCACACGTAGGAGCAGGTGGAGATGTGGAAGCCGGGGAACCACTCCTCGGTCACGGCCGCGCCGCCCACCACGTCGCGCCGCTCCAGCACCTGCACGTCCAGCCCGGCCCGGCCGAGATACCCGGCGGCCACCAGCCCGTTATGCCCGCCGCCAACGATCACGACTTTCTTGTTCCCGGCCATGGCTTGCTCCTTCTCCCGCTGCCCCAAAAGCTCGCCGTCGTACGCTCTGAGTTCCATCCCGAGCGGCCGCTGGATGCCTACGCCCCTTGTACCTGAAGCAGCGCGTGGTTACGCGCCACCTCACCGGGGCCACCGGGCTAGAATCCCACGCCGTTCGGAGGACGGGTCCGAGCTTATGACACGGGACTCCAGGAAGCCGCTTGGGCTGGACGATGTGTTCATCGTCGACTGCGACGTGCACGCCAACGAACCGCCCGAGGCGCTGGCGCCCTATATCGACATGCCGTGGCGCCGCTCGCTGGAGCTGCTGGGCCGCGGGCCACAGCGTTACCTGGACATCCCCGGCTATGCGCCGATTCTCAACCTCGATCCCCCGTTTCCCGACCGCGGGCTGGGCAACCGCACCGTCACGACGGCCCGGCAGATGCGTGACGACCTGGACGAGCTGTCCATCGACGTCGGCATCCTCTTTCCCGACAACCTGCTCAAGATCGCCGTGTTTCCGCACGTCGACTACGCGGCGGCGCTGGGCCGCGCCTATAACGCCTGGCTGGCGGACGCGTGGGTGAGCCGCGAAGAGGGCTTGTACGGCGCCGTGTTGGCCGTGCCCCAGGACCCGAAAGACGCCGCCGACCAGATCCGCACCTACGGCGCGGACGACCGGTTTGTGGCCGTCTACCTGCCGGTGGCCGGCCTGCGGCCGCTCTGGGGCGACCGCATGTACGACCCGATCTACGAAGCGGCGGAGGAGATGGGGTTGCCGGTGATGCTCCATAGCGTCGGCATCATCCACCCGCACTTCCCGTTCAACCTGGAGCACGTGGAGTCGCGCATTGTCCGTCACCCCATAAACCACGAGTTCGCGCTGATGGCCAACCTGTTCACCATGCTCACATCGGGCGTGCCGGTCAGGTACCCGGACCTGGAGATCGTCTTCACCGAGGGCGGCGTTTCCTGGGTGCCCTTCTGCATGTGGAGGATGGACAAGGAATACGCCGAGATTCCCACCGGCGCTCCCTTCCTGGAGCGCCCGCCGAGCGAGTACATCAAGGAGATGTACTTCTGCACTCAGCCGATCGAGGAGCCGGAACGCTCGCGCGATTTGCTGACCATGATCGACCTGTTCGATGGTCGCGATAAGGTCATATTTGCTTCCGATTGGCCGCACCACGACTTCGACCATCCGCGTACGGTGCTGAACATGCCGTTCGACGCCGAGCTCAAGCGCAACATCATGGGCGAGACCGCCCGCCGCCTCTTCAAGCTGCCGGTTCCCGTTTCCGTGGCCTGATGCCGCGCATCCGGGTGGGGCCGGCGGAGGGGATCCAGCCCGGCCAGCCGGCCTTCGTGAAGCACGGCGACATCGAGATCGCGGTGTTTCGCGTCGACGACGGCTTTCGCGCCTACCGCAATCGTTGCCCCCATCAGCAGGGGCCTGTCTGCACCGGTCCCGTCAGCGGCACCCTGGTCGCGACGGCTGACACCGACTGGCGGCTGGCCTGGGTGCTGGAGGGTCGGGTGCTGATCTGCCCGTGGCACAGCATGGAGTTCGATCTGGATACCGGCCGCCGCTTGCGCGCCCAGTCCGAACGCCTTCGTGCCTACGGCGTCGAGGTCGACAACGGCGAGGTTTACGTCCAGGTCGGGCCGCGGTCCGCGCGATTGGTCAAGTCTCAGCCGGCTTGACGGTCACCTCGATCTCCACCGGTTCGCTTAGGAACCAGTCCACCAGTTCGATAAGCATCGAGGCGCGCACCACATAGCGTCCCGGTTCGTCCGGCGCGCGAATCTGGCCCGAGAAGGCGTATCCGCGGCCGGGCGGAACGCCGGCGTAGACGTGGCTTTGCATCAGGATTCGTCCCTCGAGGTGCGGCTGTACCGTCTCGCTGCCGTCGTCCCCGATCCTCCACCAGCGCCACCCGAAGCGGACGTTTGCATGTGCCTGATCCCAGCTCGTCTGACCGGTGTTCCGCGCCTCGACGTGCACCGGGATCAGTTCCTGGGGGTGAACCGCGAAGGTGGCGGGCGTGCGCAGGTCAAACGAGGCGCGCATTCCCTTCACGGTGCCGTCGTTCGGCGTCGGGTCAACCGGCGCCACGAGCACCGGCTGTTCCATCAAGACCGCACCGTCAGTTGAGATGCGCAGCCGATAGTTGCCTGTCTCCCTTGGAGCGAATCCGTGGATGGGGGATGCGTGGAATTGTCCCGGTGCAAGGAACAGCGGTGGCAACACGTCCGTGACGTGACGAACGGCGATCGACGCATCCGCGGCAACCCACTCCATGGTCACGCGCCGCACGCGCGAGTCGCCGGGTGGTATCCATGCTCGTGACTGCGGGTTGTGCATGATGAGCTGGCTGGTGAATCCAGCCGAAGGCTCGACCACGACGGCAAGTAATGTTGTGTCCAGAGCGTCCCAACGGTCAGCCGGAGGATTCGCCGGATCCTCGAGCGTGATTAGCAGGTGCTCATTGACCCTGGTCACGCCGCTCGCCCACGGACCGTTGGCGAAGTCCTCCCAGGTGCGTGCATCGTGTTCGTCCACGCGCCCGAGGTCCACGGCGACCGCGCGGATGCCATACGCCTGCAGCGCGGCAGCCAAACCGTGGAGTTCGCTCGCAACCAGGTCTTGCGTGGCATCGCTCAGGAACCAGTACTGCTGCCAGATATGTCCTGAGTAACCATTCGAAATTGGCCCGGCACGCGCTTCCGTGGCCAACCACATTCGCCAGACTTCGTCATCCTGATTGAAGGGAACGAACATCAGGGGCCCGGGCCGAGAATCTCGAAGAGCCGCCCGCAGCGGTTCGTCGGTCGGTATGGCGAACACGGGTAGAGGCTTGGGAAGCGCCTCCGCCAGCACGAGGGCCGCGGCGATCAGTCCAACCAGTGGCGCGGCCAACCAGCGGCCGCGCGGCGGACGCGAGATCGCGTACACCCCAATGCCGCCCAGCGCGGCTAGCGTGAAGTGGGCCAGTAGAGAGAACCGCGCCACCACCCGGATTGCCCCGAACACAGGTACATGCTCGAACAGCCACAAGTAGGGCAGCTGGTGCTCGCTGATCACCTCGTGCCGCTTCCAGTTGGGCCCCAGTGAGAACACGACCGCGAGCGCCAAGAGCATCAGCAGGACTCCGCTCACGATCCGCAGCTCCTGGCGCTTGCCGGTCAAGCCCAGCAAACCGGCCCCTGCTCCCAGAGCCGCAATCAGCGGTGGGACGAAGCCAGGGAAAATGCGTCGCTCGCTGGTTGGAACGGGAAATCGTTCCTGCAGCGCCGCAAACCACTGCAACCGCGCGTTGGGTGACAGGTAGTCGCGAAGCTGGACCGACCCGCTCTGCACCTCGGTGATATCCCGGCTGGCCCTCCAGGCGTCGGCGAAACCCAGGTACCCATGCACGATTGGCAGGAACGGCAGGCTGGCCGTGACGCCGGCGGCGATCATCGCGATGGCCATGCGAACGTCCCGCGTGGTCGCCACTCGCCGAATGGCTGACGGGATGACGAAGGCCGCGTAGACCATCCCGGCGATTACGCCCAGATGCACCGCGGTTGCAAGTTGAATCCACACCATGAGCGTCGCCAGCCCAACGTCCAGCCACCCGCCGCCTCGCCAGAGGCGAATGCCGAATAACAACACCAGCGGCAGATACCAGGCGCCAAGGAACTGAAAGTGATTCGCGTATGCCAGCTGCAGCGGCCCGAAGGCATACACCGTCCCGGCCAGCAGCGCCGCCGGCCGCGAGCCGGTCAGTACCGCGATCGTCAGATACATCGCCCCGGCATTGAGAGCGAAAGACAAGACGTGCGTCAGCGTGTAGGCCAGCACAGGGCTCTGGGTCACCAGGGCCAGTGGGCCGTACACGGGCAGGAAGCCCAGCAACAGGTCGGACCCGAAGAGCGCGCCGCCCGATCCGAAGTAGAAGTTGCCCTCGAAGAGACTGCCGGGATTGGCGAAGAGCGCCGTTCGGTTCCATTCCAGAATGCTCAGAACGAAGAGCTGATCGCCGCTCGGCTTGTACGCGATGTGTGTGGCGGCAACCGATAGCAGCGGACGCGTAAAGACGATGGCAGCGACCACATACAGCAGGGCCGCCGCGGCGTGCAACCATCGCCGATCGTTGATCCAGCGGGTCCTGGCTGAGGTAAGCCAGCCTCTCTTCGCCGCGGCGGCCTCAGAACTCACAGGTTCTTCGTGTCCTTCCTGGGCGATTGAGGCGGTGCTCCGCCAGCCTCAACCGGCAGCGCAAGATACCGAACGACGCTGCGCGCGAACTCGCTGCCTGCGACGTTCCTCCGGACGGCCGCTCGCATGTCCGGATCCAGCGGATGATTAAGATCTGGCGTGTACGCTTGATTTCACGAGAGTTCGTTGGAGATGCGCCGGATGAAGTTCGTCTCGGCCGTCTCCCTTGAAACCGAGCCTGCGCGTATTGCCCAGGACATTCACGACCAGCTGGCCGGCGACGGACCGTTTGATCTGCTCATCGTCTTCGTCCGGCCTGAGACCGACCCTGCGGGCGCGGATATTCTTGCCGGGTTGCGCGAGCAGCTCGCGCCCCGAAGATTCATCGGCTGCACGGCCGGCGGCGTCGTCGGCGCCGGCCGGGAAATCGAGGATCAGGCCGCGACCGCGGTCCTGGCCGCTCGGCTTCCCGGCGTGCAGCTTGATCCACTTCCGGACCTGGACGACGACGACGTCGACCTGAGGCCTGACGACCTGCAGGCCTGCATCGTGCTGGTCGATCCCTTCTCCACGGCTACCGAAGCCCTTCTGAACCGGCTCGACCAGCTGGCGCCCGGTATCCCCGTCATCGGCGGCGTCGCCAGTTGGGCCTCGGCCCCGGGACGCAACCGGCTGGCCCAGGACGATGAGGTCGTGAATTCGGGTCTCGTTGGCGTCACGCTCCGCGGCAATGTCAGCGTCAGCACCATCGTCTCGCAGGGATGTCGACCCGTGGGCGACTGGTTCACCGTCACCGGCAGCCGGAGCAACCTCATCCAGGAACTCGATGGCAAGCCGCCGTTGGAAGTCCTTCAGGAAGTCTTTGCCGAAGCCAGCGCCGATGATCAGAAGCTCATGCGCTCCGGCATCCTTCTTGGGCGGGGTGTCGTCAGGCAACCCGACGACCTTGGCCACGGCTCCTTCCTCATCCGGGTGGTGCTTGGCGCGGATCGCGAATCCGGCGCAATCAGCGTGGCCGACCGCGTGCGTGAGGGGGAGTACGTGCAGTTCCACGTGCGCGACGCGCAAAGCGCTCGCGATGACCTGGAAATGCTGCTCACGCCGCAAGTCTTTGAAGAGACCGCCGCTGGCGCCCTCCTCTTTACCTGCAACGGTCGCGGCGAGCGATTCTTCGATCAGCGCGACGCCGACGTTGCGATCGTCGGCAACGCCCTGGGCGAGGACGTGCCGGTGACCGGCTTCTTCTGCGGCGGCGAAATCGGCCCCATCGGCTCGGCCAACTTCGTGCACGGATACACGGCCAGCCTGGCCGTGTTCCGTCCGGCTTCCGACGCGGGCTAGGCCCAACACCTGAGGAAACTTGAGCTGAGCACTGCCTGGGCGAACATCTCGCCTCGGTAGTGAAGATTCGAGCTCAATACAATCTCCAGAATAGAGATTTAGTCATGGAGATTGTGATTTGAAGCAGGCGCAGTCCGAATCTCCGGACGATGATCCTTCCACTAGTGTCGCCACCGGCCGCCGAGTGAAGGAGACACTTCTCAGGGCAACCGAAACCGTGCTTCGCCCGCTGGTCCTTCGGTCACTCCTGGCCTGGGAACGTCTTGAGTCGGGCGTCAGCTACAACCCCACGTCCAGGGACGTCCAGCGTGATCCCTACCCGACCTACGAACGACTGCGGCGCAAGGATCCGGTGCACCGGATGCGACTGGTCGACGCGTGGGCGATCACCCGGCACGGGGACATCGACGCGATGCTCCGCGACAGCCGGCGGTTTTCGAACGGCGGCCGGGAATACGGATATGTCGACTACGTTTCGATGCTCGACATGGATCCCCCGGACCACACGCGCTTGCGGTCGCTCGTGGTCAAGGCGTTTACGCCCAAGG
The DNA here is from genome assembly GCA_026707185.1 of Chloroflexota bacterium. Next base: position 1,554 of record JAPOXI010000067.1, on the reverse strand, counting down.
CCGTTGCCGAGCTTGCGCCAAGGATCCGGCAGACCTGCGAAGAACTCCTGGATGACGTCGAGGGAACGACCCGATTCGACCTGATCAAGGCTCTGGCGTTTCCGTTACCTGTAATCGTCATTGCCGAAATGCTGGGCGTTCCGCCCATGGACCGCGATCGGTTCAAGAACTGGTCGCAGGACGCGGCGCTTTCGGTCGAGCCGGCGCTCGATCCCGGACAGGTGCGGCGAGTCCAGCGCGCCTTCGGGAATCTGCGCGAATACCTCAATGGGCTGATCGAGCGCTATCAGCGGGATCCGCAGGACAACATGATCAGCGCGCTGGTTGCCGTCGAGGAGGCCGGCGACAGGCTGACGCGTGAAGAACTGCTGATGACCTTGATGTTGCTGCTGGTAGCCGGACACGAGACCACCCGCAACCTGATTGGCAACGGCATGCTGGCGCTGCTCAGGCATCCCGACCAGTTGCAGCGGTTGCGCGACCATCCCGAGTTGATGGACTCCGCCATCCACGAGTTGCTGCGCTACGACGCGCCCGTGCAACTCGACAGCCGGGTCGTGCAGGAAGACCTCGAGATCGGCGGCAAGCGGATTCGCAAGGGCCAGCGAGTCATTGGCCTGATCGGCGCCGCCAATCGAGATCCCGAGTCGTTTGCCAGGCCGAATACGCTGGACATTGGCCGTGATGACCGCAGTCATCTGTCGTTCGGCCGAGGCATTCACTATTGCCTGGGATCATCGCTGGCGGTGTTGGAGGGCCGTATCGCCCTGGCTGCGCTGTTGCGGCGGTTTTCCTCGATCCAGCTGGCGGCGGAGCCGGAGCACATCGATGTCGTCGTCCTGCGCGGCGTCCGCGAACTCTGGATTGACGTCGAGCGTGTGACCGGCGCATAGCCCCTACGCGCCTTATCTGCGCCGAGTCCCTCGATAGACAAAGCCGATTCCGACTGGCGGTTGGCCTGTAGGCCAGGACGTCAGACGTGCGCGGGGCTGCCTTGCACCACGCGGTCAAACTCGCGCTTGCTCTCGCCGGCCGGCGGCGAGGTCAGCAGCGTGCCGAGCACGGCCGCCGCGGATCCGGCAACGAATCCCGGCAGCGCCGGCATGATGTCGAACACTCCCTGGGGACCGCCGGCCAACACGAACTGCCACAGCGACGCCACCACGAAGCCAACCACCACCCCGGCCACCGCCCCGCCCAGATTGAACCGCCGCCAGTACAGCGCCAGGATCACCGTTGGACCGAACGTCGCGCCCATCCCGCCCCAGGCATAGGCGACGAGATTCAGCACGGTATCCGGGAAGGCTATGGCCAGGACCGCCGCCAGCGTCCCGATCAGAATCAGCAGCCCACGCCCCAGCCAGACCCGCCGCGACGCGCTGAGCGAACTGGAGAACCGGCGCAGCAGCGGCAGATCGCCGGCCGCGATGGCCGACGACAGCAGCAATTGCGAATCCGCCGTGCTCATCACAGCCGCAATCACCGCCGTCAGCAGCAGCCCCCCGATGACCACGGGAAAGAAGTAATCCGCGACCAGGAAATACACCCGCTCCG
>JAPOXI010000077.1 GCA_026707185.1 Chloroflexota bacterium | reverse complement strand
AGATGATCCCCAGGCCGCTGCGCTCGTTTCCGCCCCGCATCACCAGCCCGATCACCACGATCAGTGCCACCAGCGTCGCGACGCCGGCGATCGCCGCCACGAGTTGCGGGGCTGTCAGCCGCTGAGGCTGCATCGAGTCCACGGGCTGGCCGCTCCTGGCAGGTCGCTAATGCCGACGGTCGGCGAATTCGAGCATAGCCGCGCCAGAAACTTGCCGCTGTGTAGGCGATCTCACCACCGCCGATTCGCGTTGCCCCGCAGAATGCTTGGATAATCGCCTTCAGGCAGCAAGCGGGACGGAACTGAATGCGCGCACGCCGGAGCCAGGTCGGACGACGCCGGGTAGTGGCCGGAATTGGTGTTGGCATGTTGTTTGCGGCCTGCGGTGAAGCCACGACTTCCGAGACCACGCCGGCGCCAACCACCGCGGCGACCACTGATGCCACCGGCTTTCCCACCGGCGAGTCTCGTCCCGCACCCGACTTCACGTTCGAGGCTTACCAGGGGGCGGACCTGGTCGGCGGCGAGACTGTTCAGTTCAGCCAGATCCTCGCGGCCGGCAAGCCCGTGGTCCTGAATTTCTGGGCCGCCCAGTGTCCGCCCTGCCGCGTGGAAATGCCGGAGTTCGATCACGCGTGGCAAGCCGCCAGGGACCGCGTGTTGCTGGTGGGTCTGGATGTCGGCCCCCTGATCAACCTGGGCACTCGCGCGGAAGGCCAGGCGCTCGCGGAGGAGTTGGGCGTCACCTATCCCGTGGGGACCACGTCGGACGCCACGGTCATGCAGCGATACCAGGTGCTGGGTATGCCTTCCACCCTGTTCATCACCGCACAGTCCCAGATTTCCCGTCAGTGGACCGGCATCCTGGACGAGGCCTCAACCACCGAATTCATCAACGAACTGGTTCAGGCGTCAGGAGGCTGAGGTGACTGCGCAGTGAGCGCCGGATCGGCACGAAGCCCGTGGGTGGGAACGGCGCTGGGCTATGGCGTACCGGGGTTGCTGGTAGCCGTTCTGATCGGCGCGCTCATATCGGTGCAGGCAAACGCCGAGGCTGCCGTGTCGGATTTCGCGGGGGCCTTGCCCATCGGCTTCGCCGCCGCCGCCGGCGTCGTTGCCAGCGTCAATCCCTGCGGCTTCTTCATGTTGCCTGGCTACGTGGCCTACCAGCTCGGCACGCAGGAAGCCGGCTACGACCAGCTTTCCGCTTCCCGGCGCGTGGCGCGGGCGCTGGCCGTCGGCCTCATGGCCACGCTTGGCTTCGTCCTGATCTTTGCGGCGGTTGGGGCGGTGATTGCTGCCGGCGGGACCTTTCTCAGCCGCGTCTTTCCCTTCCTGGGACTGTCGGTTGGCGTCCTGATGGTGATCTTTGGCGCGTACCTGCTCATTACCCACCGCTACATCGGCGTCCTGGCGGCCAGCCGCATCCAGGTCACACCGCAGCGCAACCTCGGCAACGCCTTCGTGTTTGGGCTTGGGTACGCGGTCGGATCGCTGAGCTGCACCCTGCCAATCTTCCTGGTCGTCGTCGGTGGTGCGCTTGGCGCTGCCGGCTTTCTGGCCTCGTTCAGCCAATTCCTTGCCTTCGCCCTCGGCATGGGCGTAGTCGTGATCGCGGTCACGATCGGCGCGGCCATATTCCGGGATGCCGTCGCCCGCTTCTTGCGCAACGCGCTCCCCCACGTCCACCGCGCCAGCTCGCTCTTCCTGGTTGGCGCCGGCGGCTACCTCATCTACTACTGGATGTTCTTCGCTGGGCTCAACCTCTAGAACCAGTCAACAAGGCCACCGGGACTTTAGTTTCAGCTAGCGGGTCGGCTCCCACTCCTCCCGCAGGAAGGCGTAGATCACACCTGCTTCGCGAGAATCGCTCCCTTTCCGCCCTGTCGCGTGGCGAAGCGTGCCTTCGTAGGACATTCCCAGCTTCTCCATGACGCGGATGGAGGCCTGGTTCCCGGCATTCGCGCCCGCCTGCAGGCGCACTAATTCGGGCAACGACCCGAACGCCGCGTCGATCACGGCCCGCGCCGCCTCCGTCATATAGCCGCGCCCCCAAAAACGCCGTGCCACCGCATAACCCATCTCGGCGTTCCGCTGCTGATAATCGATCCGCAGGTTGATTTGGCCAGACGCGCGCCCGGCCACCTCAATCGCCCAAACCGGGTGGGTCGACCAGTCCTCCAAGACCCACATCGCCACCGCCTCCTCGGCGTGACGCCGCTCGTACGGCTTGGGAACCGGTAGAAACCGCGACCACTCCGGATCGGCGGCATAGGCCAGCACGTCGTCCGCATCGGCCAGGGACCATCGCCGCAGTAGCAGCCGCTCCGTCTCGATTTGGTCCGGCAACAGCGGCACGTCGCTCATGCGTCCAGCGCCCGCGGCGTCCAGTCCGTCCGCAGCATGCCGTAGACCGCCAGGTCGATCAGCTCGCCCTGGCGCACAAAGGCGCGGCGCATCACGGCCTCCTGCTGCATCCCAACCTTTTCCAGCACTCGAACCGACGCGACGTTGGGCGGGTCGACGCGACCCCAGACTCGGCCGAGTTGCGTGTCCAGGAACACGCGGTCCACCACCGCTCGAACAGCCTCCGTCGCCAGGCCCTGGCTTCGAAGGTCAGGTCGCACTGCGTAGCTCACTTCGGCCTGCGCGTGTTCGGGTTCGATGTTCAGCCCGACCCATCCGACCACCCGGCCATCGACTTCAATGGCCCAGGTCGGCTCAGTTCGCCAGTGCGCCAGGAAGCGCCGGGCCACCCAGCGCTCCGCGTCACGCCGCTGGTATGGCTGCCGCGCGTCCGGCAGCAGCCGCATCCAGATGTCCTCGCACGCGAAACTGAAGACGTCGTCCGCGTCCTCCAGGCGCACCCGGCGCAGCGTCAGGCGACGCGTGCGAATGGCGGCCGGCAGCTCTGGAATATGGGCTTCGTCAGCGTCGTCCAACGCATCCCCTTGTCGTAGGCAGGTCGGCGAGCACGTACCAGTCTGACGCATCAATGCATGTTCGGGCCGCTGCTAGCATCGGCCTGTGCTGCGCCGAATCCTTGAACTCCCCGATCCCGTGTTGCGCGAGGTCGCGGACCCGGTACCCACGGTCACGCCCGAAGTCGAGGCGTTGGTCGACGACATGTTCGCAACCATGCACGCCAACCTGGGCATTGGGCTCGCCGCGCCCCAGGTCGGGGAACTCCTGCGGCTGGTCGTGATCGAACTCCCGCCCAACGAGAAGGATCCGCAAGCCGGCATGCGATACGTCCTCATCAACCCCGAGCTGCGCCGGCTGGGTGAGCGCGAGAGCATGAGCGAGGGATGCCTGTCCCTCCCCGGCTTTCGCGCGATGGTGGAGCGCGCGCACACGGCGACGGTTACCTACACGGGCCTCGATGGCCGGTCCGCCCGGCTTGACGCTCACGGATTGCTGGCGCAGGCCCTGCAGCACGAGATCGATCACCTGAACGGCGTGCTCTTCGTCGACCATCTGGACTCCCTGGACGAACTTGAACAGATTCCGCCGGACGGTCTTGAGTGGGTTCCGGCGCCTGCCGAGGAGGACGAAGACCAGGAAGACACGCAGGCCTAGCGAGACACCTCGCGGATGAAGTGGCGAAGCTCTGGCACCAGCAGATCGCCCAGCGCCAGTTCCACCGCCGCTGTAGATCCCGGCCCGCATACCACCAGGGCCCGCCGGAACTTGCCGGCCACCGCGCGCGACAAGATCGAAGCCGCACCGATCTGGTCCCAGCTGGCACGCCGGAACCACTCCCCGTAGCCGTCCAGCACCTTCTCCAGCATCGGCGTCACCGTGTCCACCGTGATGTCCCGATCGCCCAGCCCGGTCCCGCCCGTGCAGAAGACGAACCGGCTGCCGGCGTCAATGGCGGCGCCCACCGCGGCTCGGATGTCGTCGGCCTCGTTGCGGATCAGGGCCTCGTGAATCACCTCGTGGCCGCCGGCCTGGATCAGGGCAGTCGCCGTGCGCCCGGACCGGTCGGTCCGTTCGGTACGGCTATCGCTAATCACAATCACGGCACAGGGCACGGCGCCAATCTGCTCGGCCTCGTGCCGGTGCTCCCGAGTCGATGCCGATTCGTCGTGCCGATGGTCGTGACTCACGCGACTCTCGCCTTGGCTAAGGGATTGGATTCGAAATAATACCCAGCAGATTACGGCCCACTGGTAGGCTCGAAGCATGCGTGAAACGAGGCGTTCACCGCCCGCGGAACCGCCGGTGGCTCCGGCCGCCATTAGCGTGCGCGTCTTGTTCTTCGCCTCGCTGGCCGACCTGATGGGTGGTCGGCAACGGAACCTTGGCCTTCCCGCCGGCGCCACGGTCTCAGACGCCCTTCGCGATTTGGCGCAGGGCGTACCCGACTTCGCCTCGCGCGTCCCGCACGTATCGTTCGCCGTGAACGAAGCATTCGTAGCGGCGGACACCCCCTTGTCGGACGGCGACGAACTGGCCCTAATCCCTCCGGTCTCCGGCGGATGATTGTCGAACTCACGTCCGACTCCATCGACGTGCCGCGGCTGATCGATCACGTCAACAAGCCGTCCAACGGCGGGATCTGCACGTTCCTGGGCGTCGTGCGCGACAACGCCGAGGGCCGGCCGGTCGTCAAGCTCGGCTACGAGGCATACGAATCGATGGCCGTCGCGCAGATGCGCGCGATCGTCCAGGAAGCCATGCAGCGCTGGAGCCTGGACGCCGTCGCGCTCTCCCACCGCACCGGCGAATTGCAAATCGGCGAGGCCAGCGTCGCCATCGCCGTCGGCGCCCCGCACCGCGCCGAGGCGTTCGAGGCCTGCCGTTACATCATCGACACCCTCAAGACCCGTGTCCCCATCTGGAAAAAAGAGTTTTTCCAGGATGGCGCCGTCTGGGTCGAGCCGGTCTCCTCTCAGCCGTCGTCACAGTAGCCCGGCTCCCCGCACACGAATTCAGCCGTCGCGTTCGCGACCTTCGCGAACCGCGGCCACGATCTCGTCCGTACCTACGCGGAGGTCGACTCCCTCGACGTCCAGCACTGATTTGTGCGCGCCCTCAGGTCGAACGACGAAAGACTGTCCATCTCGATTGCGGATCACGGCCGCGCCGTCCTGTTGCACGGCTTCCAGAACCCCAGCCAAGTTCCGTGTGGCTTGTCGGTAGCCAACGACCTTCATGTTTGGTGCCTCCGTCTAGCGCCGCAGTGCGTCGGCGCATAGCTTCGCTGACGACGCCGGCACGACGCTCGCTGACTGTAACGTGAGGCAATCCTGAATCGAACCCGATGTCCTCGGAAGGGCGGCGCCGGTCTCTATGTGGGGGTCGAAGATCCGCTCTCGCACTCAGCCCACATCCTCCGGCGGCTCGTAACCTAATCGCGCCGCTTCCTCATAGGCGGCCTGCGCTTCTTCCGCGCGGCCAAGTTCGTCCAGGATCTGTCCACGGGTGTAGTGCGCGATACCCAGCTCGGGATTTGCCGCCACCGCCGCCTCGATGGTTTCCAGCGCGAGGTCCAGGTCGCCCATCAACATCCGTGCGTCGGCCAGGTTGTTCAGGGTCACCGCGTCAGCGCCCCGTAGCTCCAGCGCTCGGTCGTAGTCGGCAATCGCCTCCTGGTAGCGCTCGGCCTGATGGTGCAGCAGGGCGCGTGCCGCATAGGCGGAGGCGTCGCTCGGGTCAATCTCGATGGCAGCCGCCAGGTCCTCCAGCGCTCCAGGCTCGTCGCCGAGGGACATGCGGATGCTGGCCCGCAACTCGTAGGCCAGGGGCAGTCCGGGCTCGTCCTCGATAAGCGCGTTCACCACGGCCAGCGCATCGTCCGGCCGCTCAGCGAAGCGCAACACGTCGGCGTAAAGAAGTCGGACGCCCACCCGCTCGGGCGCGGCCGCCACCGCGCGTTCCAGGTCCGCCAGCGCCGGCTCAACGTTCTGAAGGTCGAGATACAAGCGCGCCCGCTCGGTCAGGTAGTCGGGGTTGTCGCCGGCAATGTCCAGCGCGCGCGTCAGCGCCTCGATGGCGCCCTCCACATCACCCTGTGCGCTGAGTGACTGCGCCTGCCCGGCATGTGCCAGTGGATTGAGCGGATCGATTCGCGCGGCCGCGCCGTAGTCCTCGGCTGCACCCGCCGCGTCGCCTAGTGCCAGGCGTATGTCGGCGCGCGTGAATAGCCCCGGCAGGAATTCGGGCGCAATCTCCACCGCGTCAGTCGCCACCTCAAGCGCTCGCTCCAGGTCGTTCTCCGCCTGCAAGGTCAGGGCCAGAATGAGGGCCGGGCGCGGATCGACCGGAGAAGCCTCGATTGCCGTCTCCAGATCCCGAATACTGGCTTCGATGTTCCCGAGCGCCCGGTACAGGCGCGCACGTTCAATGAGAAAGCCGACGTTTTCCGCCTCGATGTCGATTGCGCGGTCGAGGGCCGCCAAGGCACCTTCCGGGTCGTTTTGCGCCGCCAGGGCTCGACCGAGTCCGTAGTGCGCTAACGCGTTGAGCGGCTCGATCCGAACCGCCGCCGTGTAGTCACCGGCGGCGGCCTTGAAGTCCTCAGCGGCCAGGTACAACCGCGCCCGCTCAATCCGGTACCTGGCGTTGTCGCCGGCAATGTCGACGGCACGAGTCAGTGCATCAATGGCGCCCTGAAGGTCGTCCTGCGCGGCCAGCGCCTGACCGTGTCCGTAGTGCGCCGCGTCGTTGAGCGGCTCGATGCGCACGGCTGCCGTGTAGTCGTCGGCAGCTTCGGCAAAGTTCCCTAACGCCAGGTGAATGTCGGCGCGCGTGATGAGCGCGGGCAGGAACTCGGGCGCCAGCTCAACGGCCCGCGTCGCCTCGGCCAGCGCGCCGTCCAGGTCGCCGGCGAACTGATCCGCCAGCGCCATCCCCATGAGGGGACGCGGGTCGGCAGGTGCCGCCGTAGCCGCAGATTCGAATACCTTCCGAGCCTCCTCGAGATCGCCGCCCCGCAGAAGCTCCAGCGCACGCTCGAGGTCGGCCTGAATCGATACCGGCGCTGCGGCCGCACCCGGAGCGGCGGGCGGTGGTGCAAAGTCCGGCGGCGCCGTAATTACCGGGCTGGCGGTTGGAGTGGAGGTGACGCGGCCGATGGGCCCGCCGGCCCGCAGGTTGACCGTGGGGAGCCGCGGCGGCGCGTCCGTCGTCGGCGATTGCGTTGCTGTTGGCGCAGCGGACGTCGTGATTGGCGCTGCCGCCGTCGCGGGGGGGGCCGGCGTTGCGGTGACGGGAGGCGGATCGGCGGGCGACTCGCCGCACGCCATCGCTACGGCTGCCAGCAGCGCTCCCGCGAGCAGCAGGCCGGCGGCCGTCCAGCGGCGCCGTGGGCGGGCAGGCAGACGGCCGGTCACGACGGCGCCGGAAAGCCCATTGCGAACGCGAATTCGTCCTGAAAGTCCGGGACCGCCGACAGTTCCACATACGACACCCTGGCCGGCAAGTCCATGGCCCGCACACGCGCGGTAAGCGAAAGCAGGCACATCCGAGCCCCATGTCCCGCCGCATTGCCGACCGCGCGGATGGCCTCCGGCCCCACGTCGGGCACCAGGCCGATCGCGATAGCCCCGGCCGGATCGATGTAGCTGCCGAAGGCGCCCGCCAGGATCACCTCGTCAAGGTCGTCCGCCGTCAGCCCGGCGTGGTGCATCAGCACATTCACGCCGCAGCGGATGCTTCCCTTGGCGAGTTGCATCTGCCGGATGTCCTGCGCGTGCAGCTTGATGGCCGAATCAGGATCGTCGGCCGATCCGTGCAGCACGATCGCGCCGCCCTTCGTGTCCGGGATGATCCGGTTGGCATGGGCTGGGACGGCTTGCTCGGCCTCTTCCTGCCAGAGCAAGCGCCCACTCGGTGTCACAAGTCCGGTTCGCACCAACTCGGCCACGGCGTCGACCAACCCCGACCCGCAGATCCCGACGGGCTCGGCGTTGTCGATCACGTCGACCTCTATCGAGTCATTCTCAATGCGCACGCGCTCGATCGCGCCTGGCGCGGCCCGCATGCCCTGCGAGATTTCAGCGCCCTCAAACGCCGGTCCCGCGGGTGCCGCGGTGGCGAACAACTCGCGGCCCTTCTGCAGCACGATTTCGCCATTGGTGCCAACGTCGATCGCCAGCACGTTGCCGCGCCGCCGCCCCAGGTTCGCGCTGAGCATCATTCCCACGATGTCGCCGCCCACGTAGCTGGCCACGTTTGGCGAAAGCCAGACCGCGGCCGACGGCAAGACGCCCAGCCCAACCTCGGCCGCCGTGGCCGTGATGGGATCGACCATCGTCGGAACGAACGGCGAATACGAGATGCGCGACGGGTCGGCGCCGATCAGCAGGTGTTCCATCACCGTATTTCCGACGAACGTCAGTTCGTAGACCTCGTCCCGCGCCACCCCGCTGGACTCCAGGCATCGCGTGATGATGTCGTTGACCGTTGACAGCACCGCCTGCGTCAGGCGCTCCACCCACTCCGGCCCTCGCATCGTCACGCTCATCCGGCTGATCACGTCGCCGCCGAAGATGTGCTGCCCGTTAAGCCCCGATGCCACGGCAACCTCTTCGCCGGTAACCAGGTTCATCAGCGCGCCCACCACCGTGGTTGTGCCAATGTCGAACGCCAGCCCGAAGCCGCGTTCGGTGGTGTCGCCCGGTTCCACCGAGACGATCCGGTTTCCGGCGATGACGACCGTGATTCCCTGGCCGATGTCCTCGCCGATCGCCGCCAGCCGGCGCAGCGCTTCCAGCGACGGATCCAGGTCGCCTGCCACGGCCGCCAGTTCGTCCTGGATTCGCGACCAGTCCGCGCTCTGGTCGTGCAGCGTCGGATCGGATGGCTTGACATAAATCTTCTGCACGTCCGGATCCAGCCGAATTCGACCCAGACCCGAACTCTCGACCACCCGTACGGCTCGCACCCCGACCGGGTGCGTGTAGACGGCGTCGTCCGCCACCGGATGCTGGCACGCCAGCCGCCAGCCGTGCGCCAATTGCTGGTCCGACAGCCGGCGCCGGTCGTGGGCGTTCGGGGTTGGCGGCTCGGTCTCGCGAATCAGCACCCGGCAGGTGCCGCACGAGCCCTTGCCGGAGCAGACCGTTTCCACCGGAACGTCGTTGGCCTGCGCGGCGTCCAGGATGGTGACGCCCTCGGCCGCCGTAATCTCGCGGTCCTCCGGCAGAAAGCGCGAACGGACGATGGGGTCGACGTTGATCAAAGAATCCCGCCGGAGCGGCGCAAGCGGATGTAGGACCTGATCTTCGCATGCCCGAAGCCCTGATCGATGCCTACAGCACGCGTGGGTACAATGAGCAGTCCACGCAACGGACCCAGGAGCAGCACGCCATGGCGGACGCCCCCGATCAGGGCGGAGAACACCGGCACGATTTCGGTCTCGACCAGATTCCGCTGGGGCACCAGCCCTGGGGCCGCGCCGAGATGGAGCTTGGCGAGGACACCATCCCGCTGGTCCAGGCCACCAATCTCGTTGGCGGGCTGGAGGTGCTCACCACCACCGTGGACAAGCTCTTCACCTGGTGCCAGTCCAACTCACTGTGGGCCATGGGTTTTGGTTTGGCCTGCTGCGCGATCGAGATGATGGCCAGCGCCGCGCCGCACTATGACCTTGACCGGTTCGGAACCGTGTTTCGCGCCTCGCCGCGCCAGTCGGACGTCATGGTGGTTTCCGGCACCGTCACCAACAAAATGGCCCCGGTCGTCAAGCGCCTCTACGACCAGATGCCCGACCCCAAGTGGGTCATCGCCATGGGCGCCTGCGCCACCTGCGGCGGCCCCTTCCGCAGCTACAGCACGCTGCAGGGCGTCGACCGCGTGGTTCCGGTCGACATCTACATCGCGGGCTGCCCGCCCCGCCCCGAGGCCCTGATCGACGGCATCATGGCTCTCCAGCGGAAGATCAACAGCGACGGCATCATGGGGACCGGCCGCAAGACGGAGCCCGTTCAGGCCTGACACCTCCCGCGAGCGAGGCCGAAGCCTCGAAGTCCGGACGCTTGCGCGTCGAGCTTCACTCGCACACGCACGCGTCCCCCGATTCGCGCCTCTCCGCCGAGACCATCACGAGGGTCAACCGCGAGCGCGGCATTGATGTCGTGGCCGTCACCGACCACAACACCATGGCCGGCGCGTTCGAGATGGCCGAACGCCTACCGTTCCCCGTAATCCTGGGCGAGGAGATCAAGAGCACCGAGGGCGACATCATCGGCCTGTTTCTGTCTGAAGAGATTCCTCGCGACATGTCGCCTGCCGAAACCGTAGCCGCCATTCGTGAACAAAACGGCCTCGTGCTGGCCCCCCACCCGTTCGACGGCCTGCGCCGTTCGGCCCTCGGCCGCGAGGCGGTCGACTCCATCGTCGATGACATCGATATCCTCGAGGTCTTCAACGGCCGCACCCTCCGGCGCCGCGACAACGACGCCGCCTACCGATACGCGGACGAACACGGCCTGATCAAGTCCGTCGGCTCGGACTCACACCTCGCCGCCGAGATCGGCCACTGCTGTCAGTCGATGCGGCCCTGGGATAGCCCGCGGGACTTCCTGGCGTCGCTGCGCGAGGCTGAGCTGCACGCCGAACTGGCTCCCGCTTGGGTCCATCTGGGAAGTTCGCTGCACGCCTATGCGGCCAAGATTGAGCGACGGCTTCGACGCCTGACACGCGCTTGAACCGGGCAGCCGCCGGCCCAGCGACAACCAGCGCGGCCGACGCTTCCCCATCGTTCAATCGACGCGCGACCACCCTTCTCCTTCCGGCTTCCCTGAATCTCGGCATTACGCACGTGCTTGCGCCTGCGCTCAACGGCCTTATGGCGCGCAGCGTCGAACCGGAAGCGGCCATTGGCGGCTACGCCATCGCCATGGGCGTCATGGGCCTGGTGGCGCTGCCCCAGATGCGCATCCAGCAATTGACGCTGGTCTTTCTGGACGACCAGGGCTCGCTGAGCCGGCTGCGGCGCTTCGTTGCGCTCTTCGCGCTCCTCAGTGGCCTCGTAGCGGCCATTGTGGCCTTCACCCCCATGCTCGACCTTCTGCTGGACCGCGTGTTCGCCACCACCGGCACCCTCCGTGCGGAATCCGCCGCCGCCCTGGTGGCGCTCGCGCCCTTCCCGATTCTGGCTATCGTGCGAACCCACCTGTACGGCGTGGCGCTTCGCATCGGCCGCCCGCGTCTGGTCTGGATCGGCACGGGCGCCGGCGCTGTCGCGGTCGTTGCCGTTGCCGCCCTCGTGCTCTGGCTCGACCCGTCGGCTGGCGCGGCCATCGCCGCTATCGCGGTTTCCGCCGGCGCCGGCGTCGAAACACTCGTTCTGGTGGTGGGCACGACCGGTCCACTGCGGCGCGATCTCGCACCGTCCGACGGTCCACTGCCCACCTACGGCGCCCTGCTCCGCTTCTTCGGCCCGCTGCTCGTGGCTGCGTTTCTGCCGGCGGTCACCCAGCCGCTCATCAACGCCATCCTCACCCGCGCCCCGGAACCCGAGGCCAGCGTGGCCGCCGTGTCGCTCACCTTCGGCGTCAACCAGATCTTTCTGATTGCCCTCTGGGGCGTCCAGCCCACCTTGCTGGCCCTTATGGCACGCGGTGAGAGTCCCGCCGCCGCACGCCGCTACGCCAACATCGTCGGACTGATCACGGTCGGTCCCGCCGCCGTCGTTGCGTTTATTCCTCCCCTCACCAGCCTTGTCGTCCATGACTTGCAAGGTGCGACAGGCCGGCTCCAGGAGATGACCGAAGCCGGCCTGCGCATCCTGGCCCTGTTGCCCCCGATCCTGGTGCAGGAAGCCATCTTCACCAGCGCCATCCTGCGAGTTCGCCGGGCTCATCTCCTCGTGTACGTCAACGCGATCCGGCTCGTCGGCCTCGTCGCCATCCTGCTCATCGGCGTCAACGCCACCGACCTGTCCGGTGGGGTAATCGGAGTAACGGCCATCGGCGGCGCGCTGGTAATCGAAGCCATCGCAACCGTCGCCTTCGGCCTTGGCGCCCAGCGCCAGCTCGAGCGCCGATGGCAACCGCAAACTTCGCTTTGACAGACGCAAATGCTTGTTTATCCTCAAGTTCCGGGCCCGAGAACTGCTCCGGCCCAAACCACACGTAAGCAGATTCTGATGCGGATGCGCACCTTCGTCATCCCGGCCCTGCCCGGCCGGAGCCACCTGAGTTCCGCCGTGCCCTGACCCGCCCCCGTCGCACGCCGCCACCGCGGATCAGGCGCCGAACTTACCGGGCGATCCGCGGTTTTTTGTTTGTCGCGAACTTTCAGGAATTGAGGTCATGCAACCCGCTGTATCCATCGACCACCTGGTCAAACGTTTCGACCCCGCCGGTTTCGGCGGCGCCTGGCGGCGCGTCCTGGGCCGGCCGCTCAAGGACCCCATCGTGGCGCTCGACGCCATCAACGTCCTGGTCCAGCGCGGCGAGGTCTACGGCATCGTCGGCTCCAACGGCTCCGGCAAATCCACCCTGGCCCGCGTCATCGCCACGCTGCTCTTGCCGGACTCGGGCGAGGTCCAGGTCTTTGGACACGACGTCGTCCGCGATGCCCGCACAGTCCGCCGCTTCATGAACCGGGTCTCCGTCGAGGCGTCGTTCTTCAAGAAACTCAGCCCGCTCGAGAACCTCACCTTCACCGCCCGCATCTACGGACTGCCTGCCGGTAAAGCTCACCAGGAGATATTCGAAATCCTCAAACGACTGGACATTGAGGAGAAGGCGATCCGCCGCCCCATGGACCAGATGTCCCGCGGCCAGCAGCAAAAGGTCGCCGTGGCCCGCGCCCTGCTCACCTCGCCCGTGCTCCTGATCCTTGACGAACCGACCACGGGCCTCGATCCACGGTCCAAGCGCGAAGTCCAGGATTTCGTCCGCGAGGTCCGCGATACCCACGACGCCACCGTGATTCTGATGACCCACGACATGGACGAAGCCGAGCAGCTTTGCGACCGCCTGGCCGTGATCGACAAGGGCCGCATCTTGATTGAAGACAAGCCCAGCGCCCTGCGCCGCGAAGGCGAGACCCTGGAGGACGCCTTCATCCGGCTCACCGGCCACGCCGTCGAAGTTCATGAACCCGACGAAACCGCCGCCGGCGGAGGAGGCTGACCTGATGGTTCCGCTGAGACGTGAAGTCAGCGCCTCGTACGCCTTCGTGGAACGCAACTTCCGCGCCGTGCGCCGCTACTGGGGTTGGGAGGTCGT